>DATBXG010000179.1:0-5962 GCA_036514415.1 Paraburkholderia sp. | reverse complement strand
GCGCGCGCAGCACATACGACGGCTCCAGCGAAGCCGACGTGCAGGCCGAACCCGACGACACGGCCACGTCCTTCACCGCCATGATCAGCGACTCGCCTTCGACGAAGTTGAAGCTGATGTTCAGGTTGTGCGGGACACGCTGTTCCATGTCGCCGTTCACGTAGGTTTCTTCGATTTCCTTCAGGCCGCGCAGAAGCTTGTCGCGCAGCATGCGCACACGCTCGTTTTCCGTGGCCATCTCTTCACGCGCGATGCGGAACGCTTCGCCCATGCCGACGATCTGGTGCGTAGCCAGCGTGCCCGAGCGCATGCCGCGCTCGTGACCGCCGCCGTGCATCTGCGCTTCGATGCGCACGCGCGGCTTGCGGCGCACGTACAGCGCGCCGATGCCCTTCGGGCCGTAGGTCTTGTGCGCCGAGAACGACATCAGGTCGACCTTGAGCTTTTGCAGGTCGATGGGCGCCTTGCCCGTGGATTGCGCGGCGTCGACGTGGAAAATGATGCCCTTTTCGCGGCAAATTTCGCCGATCGTCGCGATGTCCTGGATCACGCCGATCTCGTTGTTCACGTGCATGACGGAAACGAGGATCGTGTCGGGGCGCAGCGCGGCCTTGAACGCTTCGAGGTCGATCAGGCCGTCGTCCTTGACGTCCAGATACGTGACTTCATAGCCTTCGCGCTCGAGCTCGCGGCAGGTGTCGAGCACGGCCTTGTGCTCGGTCTTCACCGTGATGATGTGCTTGCCCTTGCTCTTGTAGAAGTGTGCGGCGCCCTTGATCGCGAGATTGTCCGATTCGGTCGCGCCGGAGGTCCAGATGATTTCGCGCGGGTCGGCATTGACAAGCGCGGCGACCTGTTCGCGCGCTTCCTCGACGGCACGCTCCGCGTCCCAGCCGTAGGCGTGGCTGCGCGACGCCGGATTGCCGAACTGCTCGCGCAGATACGGGATCATCTTGTCCACCACGCGCGGGTCGACCGGGGTCGTCGCGCTGTAGTCCATGTAAATGGGCAGGTGGGGAATGTCGTTATTCATCTATCGCTCCGGGGAATCTTTTGTGCTGCGCTGTACTGTGTATTGCGTTGCCGGCTCGTGAACCGGTCGGGAATGCGCTTACGAGCCCGCCATGTTGAAGATCGAGTTCGGTCCTAGCGGCACCGCCCTCACCGGCTCCACCGCCGGGGCCTCGGTGCGGCGGTCGCGCAGGACGGCGGGCGCGGCGCCTTCGCGGGCGCGCTGCTTGTCCACCAGGTCCTTGAGCGACACCGAATCGAGGTACTCGACCATCTTCTGGTTCAGCGTCGACCAGAGTTCGTGCGTCATGCAGTGGCCGTCGTGCTGCTTGGTGCCCTCGCAGGCGCCCTTGCCGCCGCACTGGGTGGCGTCGAGCGGCTCGTCCACGGCGATGATGATGTCCGCGACCGTGACGTCCTCCGCGCGACGCGCGAGGTTGTACCCGCCGCCCGGCCCGCGGACCGATTCGACGATTTCGTGACGGCGGAGCTTGCCGAACAGCTGTTCGAGGTACGACAGCGAAATGTGCTGGCGCTGGCTGATACCCGCAAGCGTCACCGGGCCCTGCTCCTGGCGCAGGGCCAGGTCGATCATCGCCGTGACGGCGAAACGGCCTTTAGTGGTGAGTCTCATGATGTAGGGGAACCGCAATTCTCGACAATTTTCGTCAAGTATAAATACATGACTAGTTTAGTCAAGTATCCGCGCCGCCATTTGGGTTATTACGTGCGCTGCGAATAGCGAAAAAGGCGCGATTTCTGCAACCGGCCGAATCTGGCCGAAACGCGC
The DNA here is from genome assembly GCA_036514415.1 of Paraburkholderia sp. GTDB lineage: Bacteria > Pseudomonadota > Gammaproteobacteria > Burkholderiales > Burkholderiaceae > Paraburkholderia. The sequence goes on along the minus strand of DATBXG010000179.1, from coordinate 4,161 downwards.
CGCTCATTTCAATCCACCAGTTGCGGACGCAGTGCGGCCAGCAGGCCCGCACAGGCGGTCTCGCACTGATCGAGCACCATTTCGAAGCCTGCGTCGCCACCGAAATAGGGGTCGACGACCACGCGCGACTCGGCCTGCGGCGCGAATTCCATCAGCAGGCGGATCTTGTCGCGCTCCGAAGCCGGGCAGACGTCCTGCAGCGCCGCGACATTGGCGTCGTCCATGGCCACGATCAGATCGAAGCGACGGAAATCGTCCGCGGCAATCTGCCGGGCGCGCAGCGGCGCGAGATCGTAGCCGCGCTGGCCGCCCGCACGCTGCGCACGCTCGTCCGGCGCCTCGCCGATGTGCCAGTCACCCGTGCCCGCCGAATCGATTTCCAGTTGCTCCGTCAACCCCGCTACGTCGACGAGACGCCGCATCACGGCCTCTGCGGTGGGCGAGCGGCAGATGTTGCCAAGGCAAACGAAGCAGACGGAAACCGTTTTCATTCCTGGGACGCTGGAGCGGCAGCCGGCGTTCAGCGCGCGGCGGTAAATCGCCAATTATACAAAGCGCAACAATTATGCGCGGCGCGGCCCGATGGCGCGCCGACAAGCGGCGCCGCCACAGCACCCGCGAGGCCGCTGAAGCGGTTCATCAGATCGCGTTCGACTGCGGCAACCGCGCAACGCCGCTCATCGCCTTCACGGGCGTCTTGCCTTCGCTGCCCACGAGGCCATACGACACGGCGCGCGCGAGTTCTGCAGTGAACTGTTCGGCGGCGAGCGGCATTTGCTGCTCGGCGGTTTTCCACGCATGCACCCATGCGATCGCCGCGAGCGGCACGATCAGCGCCAGCGGCCAGTACACCGTTATTTTCTTTCTCATGATGCGACTCTCTATCGACTGTGGAGCGATGAGCACGGACGCACTATCGCCAGTCGAGATGATATAGAGAGTCGCAATCAGGATAAACCCGCCCGGCACGAACACACTGTTGCGCGAGGCTAAATAGTCGGCAGGCAACGCTTGACCACCACGCCAAGGTCAGGCTTGGTCGGCGCGCCTGGTCGTGTCGAGATGCGTGTGCCGCGCCGCGTACAGCTCGCGGAACGTACGGCCAACCGGCGCGGGCATGTCGCGCCCGTTTGTCCAGCCGCGCGCGAACGGCAGCTTGCGGATGAGGCGCGTTTGTCCGCCCATGCGCTCCAGTATCCGCACGCCGAGCCGGGTGAGGAGCGCGTATGCAGTCGGGTGCAGCGCGAGCCAGCCCCACGCGGCCAGCGCTGCGCGTTCCTGCCAGGGACGCAGGTGCCGCTCGGTCTGCTTCTCGCGCAGCTTGCGCAGAAGATCCGAAAGCGGAATGCCGACCGGGCAGACGCTGTTGCATTCGCCGCAGAGCGTGGCCGCCTGGGGAAGATCGAGCGCCTTGTCGATACCGACGTAGCTTGGCGTGAGCACGGAGCCCATCGGTCCTGGATAGACCCAGCCATAGGCATGGCCGCCCACTTTCTGATAGACCGGGCAGTGGTTCATGCATGCGCCGCAACGGATGCAGCGCAGCATCTCCTGGAATTCGCCGCCGATCAGGCCGGTACGGCCGCCGTCCACGAGCACGACATACATGTGCTCGGGGCCGTCCTGGTCCCCGGGTCCGCGCGGCCCCGTCAGCACCGAGAAGTAGTTCGACGTGGCCTGCCCCGTCGCCGAGCGCGGCAGGAGGCGCATGGCGGTAGCAAGATCTTCGAGCGTGGGGAGCACCTTCTCGATACCGGTGACCGCCACGTGCACGCGCGGCATCACGGTGCACATGCCCTCGTTGCCCTCGTTCGTCACCAGCACGACGGAGCCCGTTTCCGCGACGAGGAAGTTGCCGCCCGTCACGCCCATATCAGCCGAAAGAAAATGCGGGCGGAGGACTTCGCGCGCCTCGCGCGTCATGTCAGGGATTTCGGTCAGGCGCGGCTTGTCGTGCGTCCTGGCGAAGAGGGCGGCGATCTCGTCCTTGTCCTTGTGGACGACGGGCGCAATGATGTGGCTGGGCGGCTCGTTGTCGTTGATCTGCAGGATGTACTCGCCCAGGTCGGTCTCGATGGACTGCACGCCCATTTCCGCCAGCACCGTGTTGAGCCGCATTTCCTCCGAAACCATCGACTTCGTCTTGATGACCTTGTGCACGTCGTGCCGGCGCGCAATGTCCGCGACCAGCTTCGCCGCGTCGCGCGCCGTTTCCGCGTAGAGCACGGTCACGCCGCGCCGCGTCGCCTCGGTCTCGAATCGTTCGAGCCAGACATCGAGGTTTTCGAGCGCGCGATTGCGGCGAGCCTTGAGCGCCGCCCGCGTCGCTGGAAAGTCGATCGCGGTGATGGCCTCGGCACGCGCGGAGACGAACTTCGTCGAGAGCTTCTTGAGGTTGTGCTGCAGACGCTGGTCGGCCAGCTTCTGGCCGGCGCGCGCCTTGAACTGCATCGATTGGACTTGCATGGTGTCGGGGCGGTGTTGAGCGCTGTTCGGCGGGTTCCGCGAAATGCGGGAGAAAGTGACAACGACGAGTGGCGCGTCAAACGTCGCCGGCCAGCACCTGCGCGATGTGCAGCACGCGCGTGGTGGTGTCGCCGGTGCGGCGCAAACGGCCTTCGATGTTCAGCATGCAGCCGAGGTCGCCGAGCACCACGGCGCCCGTCCCGCTCGCCTGGACGTTCGCGCATTTTTCGTCCGCAATGGCCGTCGAGATATCACCGTATTTCACGGCAAAGGTGCCGCCGAAACCGCAGCAATGCTCGCAGTCCTTCATTTCGCGCACTTCCACGCCGCGCTGGGCGAGCAGCGCGCGCGGCTGCGCCTTCACACCCAGTTCCCGCAGGCCGGAGCACGAATCGTGATAAGTCACCGGGCCGCTGAACTCCCCCTGCGGCAGCGTGACCTTCGCGACATTGACGAGGAAATCCGTGAGTTCATGAACGCGCTCGCGCAGCTTGCCGTAACGCCCCATCAATTCGGGATCATCCCGGAACAGGTCGCCGTAGTGCACGCGGATCATGCCGCCGCACGAACCCGAGGGCACCACGACGTAGTCGAACTGTTCGAACTCGCACAGTGTCTTTTCCGCGAGATCGCGCGCGATCGCACGCTCGCCGGAGTTGTAGGCCGGCTGGCCGCAGCAGGTTTGCGCGGGCGGCACGATGACCTCATAGCCCGCATCTTCGAGCAGCTTCAGCGTCGAAAAGCCAACTTCAGGACGCATCGTGTCGATGAGGCAGGTGACGAACAAACCGACTCGCATGGGGACTCCTCGTTAAAACCGTCCCCGATTATCCGCTGTTTCGCCGCCGTCACCAACGCGGGTCTGCCTCCCCCCGCCTTGCGAAAGGCATGCCGCACCGCAGCGCACGCCGCCCGCCAACCGCTTACTTTTTTCACAATACGAGATACAATGCATTTCCCGCCTCACGCGTCAAACGAATCTGAACTCATGAGCGACACCCATCCAGATCCGAAGACCTCGATTCAGGTGATCGAGCGCATGATGCGCCTGCTGGACGCGCTCGCCGCGCACAGCGACCCTGTGAGCCTGAAGGAACTTGCGCAACGCACCGAACTGCATCCTTCGACTGCGCACCGCATCCTGAACGACATGGTGAGCTGCCGTCTCGTCGATCGCTCCGATCCCGGCACCTACCGGCTCGGCATGCGGCTGCTCGAACTCGGCAACCTCGTGAAGGCGCGCCTTTCCGTGCGCGACGCGGCGCTCACGCCGATGCGCGAACTGCACCGCCTCACGGGCCAGACGGTCAACCTTTCCGTGCGCCAGGGCGACGAAATCGTCTATATCGAACGCGCCTATTCAGAGCGCTCGGGCATGCAGGTGGTGCGTGCCATTGGCGGCCGGGCCCCGTTGCATCTCACTTCGGTCGGCAAGCTCTTCCTCGCCGCCGACGAAGCGAACCGCGTGCGCGCCTACGCCACGCGCACCGGCCTTTCGGGCCACACGCGCAACAGCATTACCGACCTCGGACGCCTCGAGCGCGAACTCGCCCACGTACGCCAGCAATTCTGCGCACGCGACAACGAAGAGCTCGAACTGGGCGTGCGCTGCATCGCCGCAGGCATTTACGACGACACCGGCAAGCTGGTGGCGGGCCTTTCGCTCTCCGCGCCTGCCGACCGTTTGCAGGATTC
>DATBXG010000178.1:0-3816 GCA_036514415.1 Paraburkholderia sp. | reverse complement strand
TATACCGCGATGACGGGCGCGAGCCAGGCGCTCGAGCAGCAGGCCGTCGTCGCGAACAACCTCGCGAACGTCTCGACCACGGGCTTTCGCGCGCAGCTCGCCAACTTTCGCGCCGTGCCGATGTCGTTCGGCGACGGCTCGACGGTGAACGACCAGACCACGCGCACCTACGTGCTTTCGGCGACGCCTGGCTCGGACATGACGCCCGGTGCGATTTCGCGCACCGGCAACCCCCTCGACATCGCAATCCAGGGCGGGGGCTTCATGGCCGTGCAGACGGCCGACGGCAACGAGGCGTACACGCGTGCGGGCAACCTGCACGTCGATGAAAACGGCCAGCTCGTCACCGCCGCCAACCAGCAGGTGATCGGCGGCGGCGGTCCGATCGCGGTGCCGCCGGGTTCGGCGGTCACGATCGGCAAGGACGGCACGGTTTCCGCCATCGCGCCGGGCAGCCCGCCCGCGGCGATCGCCATGATCGACCAGATCAAGTTCGTCAATCCGCCGGCAGGCTCGCTCACGCGCGGCGACGACGGCCTCTTTCGCACGGCGGACGGCAATCCCGCCGACGCAGACCAGACCGTCCAGGTCGCCACGGAGTCGCTGGAAGGCAGCAACGTCAACCCCGTGGCGGCGATGGTCTCGATGATCACCAACGCGCGCCAGTTCCAGATGCAGACCAAGCTGTTGCAAAACGCGGACCAGAACGAGCAGAGCGCGAACCAGCTGCTCAACTTCAGCTAAGCATATTTAAGGCTGCCGGGTCTCGCAGATAAATGCAGACTACGCGCCGGGAGAAAGACACCGTGAACCGATCGCTCTACATCGCCGCCACCGGCATGAACGCCCAGCAGGCGCAAATGGACGTGATCTCGAACAACCTCGCAAACGTGAGCACCAATGGCTTCAAGGGCTCGCGCGCGGTGTTCGAGGATCTCATGTACCAGACGCTGCGCCAGCCGGGTGCCAACTCTACGCAAACCACCGAGCTGCCATCGGGCAGCCAGGTGGGCACGGGCGTGCAGCAGATCGCGACCGAGCGTCTCTACACGCAAGGCAACCTGCAGCAGACCGGCAACTCGAAGGACGTGGCGATCAACGGCGCGGGCTTCTTCCAGGTGCAGATGCCCGACGGCACGACGGCCTACACGCGCGACGGCTCGTTCCAGACCAACTCGCAGGGCCAGCTCGTGACCGCGAGCGGCTACCAGGTGCTCCCGGCGATCACGGTGCCGGCCAACGCCACCTCGCTCACCATCGCCAGCGACGGCGTGGTCACGGTCACGACGCCGGGCTCGAGCAACAACACGACCATCGGCTCGCTGCAGCTCGCCATGTTCATCAACCCGACCGGCCTGCAGTCGAACGGCCAGAACCTGCTTTCGGAAACGGCTTCGTCGGGCGCGCCCACGATTTCCACGCCGGGTCAGAACGCCTCGGGCACGCTCAGCCAGGGCTATGTGGAAGCGTCGAACGTGAACGTGGTGCAGGAACTCGTGAACATGATCCAGACGCAGCGCGCCTACGAAATCAACAGCAAGGCGGTCACCACTTCCGACCAGATGCTGCAAACCCTCAGCCAGATGCAGGTCTGAGGTCGGTTCCCTGGTTAAACAAGTCGGTGAGTGTCATGTCGCAGTCCGTTCGAAACCATCTTCCCACCCGCGCCAGGCGCAAGGCCGACGGCCGCGCGCTCGCGGCAGGTGTGGCGCTCGCGTTGCTGGCGGGCTGCGCCTATCTCCCGAACAAGCAGCCGATCACGCAGCAGCCCATGACGGCGGCGCCGCCGCAGCCGCCCGTCAACTCCTCGCCGGGCGCGATCTACAACCCCGGCTACGCGGGACGGCCGCTCTTCGAGGACCAGCGTCCGCGCAATATCGGCGACATCCTCACGATCGTCATTTCCGAAAACATCAACGCGACCAAATCCTCGGGCGCGAACACCAAGCGCGGCAGCAGCACGAGCGTCGCGGGGACCGCGAACTTCCTGCCGGGCTTCTTCAACCGCGCGAACCTGAACACGACGGGCGCGAACCAGTTCGACGCCACGGGCGGCGCGAACGCCTCGAACACGTTCAACGGCGTCATCACGGTGACCGTCACGAACGTGCTGCCCAACGGCAATCTCGTCGTGTCCGGCGAGAAGCAGATGCTCATCAACCAGGGCAATGAATTCGTGCGCTTCTCAGGCGTCGTCAATCCGAACACCGTTGCCGGAGACAACTCCGTGCTCTCCACCGACGTCGCCGACGCGAAGATCGAGTACTCCGCGAAGGGCGTGATCGACGAGGCCGAGACGATGGGCTGGCTGCAACGCTTCTTCCTGAATATCGCGCCATGGTGAAGATCCGCTTCCATCGTTCGCGCCGCTCGCGCATGAAGGACGTGCTCGCCGCTCTCGGCGTGGCATTCGGCTTCGTGCTGGCCTGTGGCGCACTCGTCGCCTTCGCGACACCGGCGCGCGCCGAACGCGTGAAAGACCTCGCGACCTTCCAGGGCGTGCGCGACAACCCGCTCATCGGCTACGGCCTCGTCGTGGGTCTGGACGGCACCGGCGACCAGACCACCCAGGCGCCGTTCACGACGCAGACGCTCGCGAACATGCTCGCGAACCTCGGCATCTCGATCAACAACACGTCGAGTTCGTCGGGCTCCTCGTCGACGCTCACCAACATGCAGCTGAAGAACGTGGCCGCGGTGATGGTGACTGCCACGCTGCCGCCGTTCGTGCGGCCCGGCGAGCAGATCGACGTGACGGTGTCGTCGCTCGCCAACGCGAAGAGCATTCGCGGCGGCACGCTGCTGCTCACGCCGCTCAAGGGCGCCGACGGCCAGGTCTACGCGCTCGCCCAGGGCAACGTGGCCGTGGGCGGCGCGGGCGCCTCGGCCAACGGCAGCAGGGTGCAGGTGAACCAGCTCGCGGCGGGCCGCATCTCGGGCGGCGCGATCGTCGAGCGCGCCGTGGTCTCGCCGGTCTCGCAGCAAGGCGGCCTGCTCACGATGACCGTCAACGACATGGATTACGATACGACGCAGCGCATCGTCTCGGCGGTCAACAACATGTTCGGCTCGGGCACGGCCACGCCGCTCGACGGCCGCACGATCCAGTTGCGCGGCCCGGCCGATCCGGCGTCGCAGGTGGGCTTCATCGCGCAGGTCCAGGATCTCAACGTGAATCCGGCGCAGCCGGCCGCGAAGGTGATCCTCAACGCGCGCACCGGCTCGATCGTGATGAACCAGATGGTGACGCTGGAGAGCTGTGCGGTCGCGCACGGCAATCTCTCGGTCGTCGTGAACACGCAGACGGCGGTGAGCCAGCCCGGCGCGTTCTCGAACGGCCAAACGGTGGCGACGCGCCAGTCGCAGATCCAGTTGAAGCAGGACAACGGATCGCTCAAGCTCGTGACGGCGGGCGCCAATCTCGCCGAGGTCGTGAAGGCGCTCAACGCGCTCGGCGCGACGCCGGCGGACCTGATGTCGATCCTGCAGGCGATGAAGGCGGCGGGCGCACTGCGCGCCGACCTCGAGATCATCTAAGGGGTGTAACTTGGATAATACGAAGAACATCGGCGGCGGCAGCCTCGACCTCACCAACCGCTTCGCGCTCGACGTGCAGGGCTTCGACTCGATGCGCGCCGCGGCGAACGCCTCGCCCCAGCAGGGCGTGAAGATGGCCGCGAAGCAGTTCGACGCGGTCTTCACGCAGATGATGCTCAAGAGCATGCGCGACGCGACGCCGGACGACGGCCCGCTCGACTCGCACGACGGCGCGCAGTTCACCTCGATGATGGACCAGCAGCTCGCCCAGCAGATGTC
>DATBXG010000177.1:0-2941 GCA_036514415.1 Paraburkholderia sp. | reverse complement strand
TCGGTGTCGAGCACCCGGCTGAACTCCACGGCGCGCGTGCGGATCTTTTCCGCATAGGCCTTCGAGCCGCCATAGTTCTTCATCGCAGCGTTGAGGTCGCCGCCAGCGGCCCGCTGGTAGCCATAGAGGATCGACGAGCCGACGTCGATGTTGACTTCGGGATCCGTGAGGTCCTTGTTGTGCAGGATATTGCGATGCGCCGACGGCACGACCTGCATGAGCCCGGTCGCGCCATTGGCGCCGCGCGCCTTCTCGCGAAAGCGCGACTCGATCGAGATGATGGCGAGCAGCACGGCGGGCGGCAGCGAGTACTTCTCGGCCGCGCCCGTCACGGCCTGCGAGATTTGCGCCGCCTTTTCCTTCGCGATACCGAACTTCTGCGTGAGGTATCTGGATACGGAGGCGGAAACCGCACTGGAGCTTGCGGGGGCAACGGGCGCAGAAGCAGGGGTGGAAACCGCACTCGCAGCCGAGGCGCCGACGGTGTCGCTAGCGGGCGTCTGCTGCGCCTGCGCGGCCGCGGTTTGCACGAGGCCCGGCAACAGGACGAGCAGGCAGAGTAACTGCCTCATGGCCGGTGCATTCGGAGAAAAAAGGGAAGGTGCAAGTATAACCGGCCTCGCTCGACGAGGCCGGTTATGTGTCATCTCATTTTCACTTCCCTGACCGGCGTGAGGAGTGGTGCAGCGCGTCCAGACCGGATTTAGACGGGGGTTTAGACCTTCTGCACCGAGGCCTTCCAGATCTCGTCGATGCTCGCGGCGAGCGCGGTATCGAACCCGGCGTCGCTCATCGGCTTCGTGAGGTCGTTGATGAGGGCACGCGAAAAGCTTGCAATCATTCCATGGTTCTTCGCGAGGCGCTCGCACGCATCGGTGCGCGTATAGCCGCCGGAAAGCGCCACCACGCGCACCACGCGCGGATGCTCGATGAGCGGCAGATAGAAGTCGGGCGTATCGGGGATCGTCAGCTTGATCATGACGTTCTGCGAAGCGGGCAGGGCGTCGAGGCCTTCGAGCAGTTCGTCGCGCAAGAGCTGCTCGGCCTCGGCCTTGTCGGGGGCCTTGATCGAGACTTCGGGCTCGAGGATCGGCACGAGTCCATGCGCGGCGATCTGCGCACCGAATGCGAACTGCTGCGCGGCGATCGAAGCGATGCCCGTGGGCGACGCGTGCTCGATCACGGAGCGCATCTTGGTGCCGAAAATGCCGGCCTTCGCCGCGCGTTCGAGCAACGCGTCGAGGCCGGGAATCGGCTTCATGAGACGCACGCCGTCGGCCTCGGCCTCCAGTCCCTTGTCGACCTTGAGGAAGGGCACGACGCCGCGCTCGTTCCAGAGGAAAGCCGGCACGGGCTTGCCTTGCGCCTGGCCATCCATGGTGGCTTCGAACAGGATCGCGCCGATCACCTTCTCGCCCGTGAACGCCGGCGCGCTGATGATGCGTACGCGCATCTCGTGGATCAGGCGGAACATTTCGGCGTCGCCGCTATACGCGCTGTCCGGGATGCCGTACTGGCGCAGCGCGCCCGGCGTCGAGCCGCCGCTCTGGTCCAGCGCGGCGATGAAGCCCGGTTTGTCGCGCATCTGCGCAAGCATCTGGTCGTTTGCCATCGTCATTTCTCCCGCGTTTGGGGCGCCCTTGCGGGCGCGGTTACCCGAATCCGGCCGTCGGCTGCTCCGCCGAGTGTACTTGCGCCGCTCCGCCGCGTCTTTGCCATTATGTGGGCACGGCCGCGCAGCCGCGCTGAAGAAGGGAAACGGTAGACCGCAGCAATTGCGATGCCAGGGCAGGCCATAAACCTCACACGATCACTTGCGCCTGCGCGCTCCGGTCGTTCGCGAGCAGTGCCGAGAGCTTGCGCAGCGCGGCCTGCAGTTGTTCGCGCTCGCCCGTGGCGCCCAGCGAAATGCGGATCGCGCTCGCGGTTTCCGGGCCTTGCTGGAACGCCGTGGAGGGCGCCACGGCGAGCCCCTCTGTGCTCGCGGCGGCGGCCAGCTCGCGCGCCTGCCAGTAACGCGGCAGCGCGTACCAGAGGTGGATGCCCGCGCCCGCCGACGAGCCCAGTGTGTGCGCCGCGATGCGCTGACGCTCGCGCGCCTCGGCCTTCACGCCCGCGAAGATCTGCTCAGCCACGCCTTCCTCGATCCAGTGCGTGGCGAGCGCGTTGGTGAGCGGCGCGGCCATGAGCGAGAACGTGCGCAGCGCGGTCAGGAGGCGCGCATGCGCTTCCTCGTCGGGCAGCGCGAGATAGGCCGTGCGCAGACCGGGCGAGAGCGTCTTGGAAAGCGTCGCGAGATAGCACACCTGGCTGGGCGCGAGGCGCGCGAGCGGAGGAGGTGCGTCCGGCGCGAAGCGCCAGTACGGATCGTCCTCGACGATGCGCGCGCCGCAGCGTTGCGCCACCCGCAGGATCTCGAGCCGGCGCGCTTCGGGCATGGTCGCCGTGGTCGGGTTTTGCAGCGTGGGGTTCAGATAGATGAGCCGCGCTGCGTGCGCGCGGCAGGCCGCTTCGAGCGCGTCGGGGCGCATGCCGTGGGCGTCCACGGCAACCGGCTCGACGCGCCGGCCCAGTTGTGCCGCCGCGTGCGGCAAGCCCGGATAGAGCAGCGGCTCGGCGAGGATGGCGTCGCCTGGCTGCGTGAAGGCGAGGATGAGCGCGGCGAGCGCCGCCTGCGCGCCGGGGCAGACCACCACGCGCGCGGGTGCAACGTGGCCGAGCATGGGCTGGAGCCACTTCGCGCCCGCTTCCCAGTCGGCGCGGCCGCCGCCGCCCATGTGATAGGTCATGAGCAGATCGGCGTCGCTGCGCAACAGGACGCGCGACATGCCTTCGCGCAGCAGGACATCCATCTCGAACCCGACGGGCGGCGGCGGGATGTTCATGCTGAGGTCCACGCGCTGGAGCAGCTCGGCGCGCGGCGCGGCGATGAAGGTGCCTA
>DATBXG010000176.1:0-2974 GCA_036514415.1 Paraburkholderia sp. | reverse complement strand
CCGTCTTTCTCGCCTTCGCGGCGCGGGCTGCTGATCAGGTTGAAATACGTCGTGATGGGCTGGCCCGTGGCCGAGCGCGTGAGCAGGCTCGAAAGCGGCACGATGTGCTCGAGTTTCGCCACCACTTTTTCCATGCCCATGATCGCGATATGCACGTCGGGCACCGTGGTGGAAAGGCGGCCGTTGCCTTCGTTTTCGACGAGCCAGAGCGTGCCCGTGTCGGCGGCGGCGAAGTTGACGCCGGAGAGGCCGATCTGTGCATCCACGAAGGCGCGGCGCAACGCGCGGCGGCCCGTTTGAATGAGCGTGTCGACGTCTTCGGTGTACGGCGTATCCGGAATGTGTGCTTCGAACAGATGGCCGATGTCGCCCTTCGTCTTGTGGATCGCGGGCATCACGATGTGCGAGGGCTTCTCGCCCGCGAGCTGGACGATGTACTCGCCCATGTCCGACTCGATGCAGTCGACGCCGCGCTCCGCGAGGTAATGGTTCAGCTCGATTTCCTCGCTCGCCATCGACTTGCCCTTGATCACGCGCGTGGCCGCATGCCGCTGGGCGATGGCGTGAACGACGCGGTTCGCCTCGTCGGCGGTCTCGGCCCAGTGGACCTGAATGCCGTTGGCGCGCAGCTTCGTTTCCAGTTGCTCGAGCAATTCGGGCAGGCGCGAGAGCGCGTGCTGGCGCACCGCTTCGCCGAGATCACGCAGGGCTTCGAGTTCGTCCGCTTCGGGGAACTGTGCCGCCCGCTTGCCTTGCAGGAAGTCCATCGCGCCGCGAAAGCTCTTGCGCAATTGCGGGTCGTCCAGCGCCGTGCGCGCGCGCTGACGGAATTGTTCGGTCGGGACGAAGTGGAGCGTGTTTTCCTGGCCCTCGGTGCGGGGCGTTTGCGTGGTCGCACTCGTGTTTGCGTTCATTGGGCGGCTCCGGGCTGCGCGCTGGCAACGCCTGCGTCGTCGGTCACGACTACGACCCACAGCGCGCGCGGGCCATGCGCGCCATAGGCCGTGGTCTGCTGGATATCCGAGGTCTTCGACGGCCCAGAGATCATCACGAGATTGGTGGGCATGCCCTCGCTCCAGCGCTCCGCCGCCACGGCGGCGTGCAGGTCGGCGTGCAGCGTGCGCGCGTGGATCAGCGCGACGTGCAGCGGCGGCACGAGCGAGACCGTGCGTGGCGCGTTCGCGTCGGGCGCGACCACGAGCGTGCCCGTCGCCGCGAGACCCGAACGCGCGACGGTGAAGCCGGCATCGATGGTGTCGAAGAGTTCGGCTTTCCACCGCTCGATCGGCTGTGCGTAGCCGCGCGCCTGCACGGCGGCGGGGAGCGCCGCCGCGAGCGCCTGGCCTTCGGCGCATGCGGGGTCGAGCAGCAGGCAGCGCACGCCCGCCGCTGCAAGGCGCTGCGCGAGATCGGCGGCCCATGTCGCGGCGCTCGCGCAGATCACCTCGGCGTGCGCGGCTTCGAGCATGAGCTGGAACTGGGCGATACGCGCGTTCAGCGCAAGCGGCGCGTGTGCCCGGCGCGCAGCGAAATGCGCGTCGATGCTCGCGTCGAGCGCCTCGACCGTCGTGGCGGGGGCAGCGGGAGCATGGCTGCGCAGGCGTCCCAGCATGCGCGCACGCGCGCTCATCGTATCGATGCTCATGCGGCCTCCCCGCCGGTGCGGCGCCAGAGGAACGAGGCGAGGTGCTCCACGGCGAGCGGGGCGCCTTTGTGAGCCGCCGCGTGGCCGATGTTGAGCAGGCACCCGCAATCGGCGGAAACGAGGCGCTCGCAGCCCGTTGCGCAGGAGGAGGCGATCTTGTCGGCGACCATCGCCCCGGAAATGTCGGGATGCTTGAGCGAGAACGTGCCGCCAAAGCCGCAGCACTCGGACTCGCGTTCGTGTTCGACGCGCGTGACGCCGGGCAGCGCATCCACCGCTTCGACGCCGTGCACGCGCGTGCCCATCTCGCGCCGCGCGCCGCATGAGGTGTGCAGCACGACGCGCTCTTCGGGCTGCCGGACGGAACCCTTCGCGCCGTACGCATTGAAATCCACGTTCAGCACGCGCACGAGGAATTCCGTGAGCTCGTACACACGCTCCGAAAGCGCTTCGGCGCGCGCGGCGTTCGCGGCATCGTCGTCGAACAGCGTGGGCCAGTGGTGGCGCATCATGCCCGCGCACGAGCCCGAAGGCACGATCACGGGCCACGGATTCCCGAACAGGCCGAGCTGCGCGAGCGCCACCTCACGCGCCTGACGCGGGTTGCCGCTGCTGTACGCGGGCTGGCCGCAACAGCTCTGGCTGCGCGGGAAATGGACCGTGAGGCCTTCGCGCTCGAGCAGCTTCACCGCGTCGAGGCCGGCTTGCGGCACGAACAGGTCGACGAGGCAGGTTGCGAACAGATAGACGTCGGTGGGGCGCTTTCCGCTGGGGTATTGCCGTGGCTTCATGTCTCGCTCGCTGTCTTTGCGCGTTGGGATGCGCGCTGTGTTGCGCCCGGTTCGCCTGAAAGGCGGGCCGACCCTGCGGGCCCGGCTGGCCGGGCAGGATCCGCACGTTGGGGACGAGCGCTGGTTTGAGCGCATAATTCCCGCTTCGGGCGTGTGGTTCAAACTGGTTGGACCACACGCTGCCAGTGACAACGAGATTCGGGGATGGCACGGGGTGGCACGGCTATGGCAATGAGTGACAGGGCAGGCTCGCGCGGACGCGTCGCAACCGTGATGCGCCAGATGGAGACGTCGCTGCTCGACGGCACCTGGCGCGCGGGCGCGAAGCTGCCTTCGGAGCGCGTGCTCGCACTGGAATACGACGTGGCGCGCAATACGGTGCGCGAGGCGATCCAGCGTCTCGCCGCGCGCGGCCTCGTGCAGAGCCGGCCTGGCGCGGGCGTGTTCGTCACCGACCAGTTGCGCACGGGCTTTGCTTCGCCATGGGGACAACTCGTGGCCGATCACCCCGCCTTGCGCGACGACATCCTCGAATTCC
>DATBXG010000175.1:0-2071 GCA_036514415.1 Paraburkholderia sp. | reverse complement strand
GCGCCTTCGAGCAGCACCTTCCAGATGCCGCGCGTTTGCGGGCTGTGCGGATCTTCCTCGGTCTCGCACTTGGCGTGGTGCTTGCGGTGGATCGCCGCCCACTGACCGGTCAACATGCCCGTGGTCATCCACAGCCAGAAGCGGAAGAAGTGGCTCGCGATGGGAGGCAGGTCCAGCGCGCGGTGCGCCTGGCAGCGGTGCAGATACACCGTCACGCCGATGATCGTGATGTGCGTCACCACCGCCGCGAACAGCACGATCTGCCACCACGAGAAATGGAGCACCCCGTGGGCGAGGAAATCAAGCAGGGAGTTCAACAAGGCATTTACCTGTGAAGCGAAGCGCGTTGGCCTTTCAGCCCTGCGCCGGTGTCAAGAAAGTGAAAGCGACTAGATGCGGATGCACGGCATTCTACTAGAACCGTTCCAAGTGTTTGTAACAAAGGAAGATTTTTTTCTTTTATGGTGACGGCGTCAACATCCGGGCCGCGTTCCGAGGCGCTTTGTCGCACCCTTGCCGACCGGTTCCGCGACATCTGGCCCCATCCAGCCTTTCACCGGTGATCCGCACAAATCGACGAGATATGGCACCGGCGTGCAAGCCAACGCGGACCGCCCGGCGCGTGCCGGCCGGACGGTCCCTCGAACCTGGCTCCCGCCGCGCTTCTTACTCCAGCGCGGCGTCCGGCTCGGCGGCTTCGCTCTCCTGCGCCTTCGCGATCGCGTCAGACGCTTCCTGCGTTGCCGATGCCTCTTCAGGCGTGGTCTGCGCGCCCGCTGCCTTCGTCTTCGGCTTCGCATCGCCGCGACGCTCCAGCACGGCGGCAAAGAAGCCGTCGGTGGCGTGCCGGTGCGGCCACAGCGAGAGGTACTCGCCCGTGTCGAGGCCCACGCGCTGCTCAGCCAGCACGTCGCGCGCGCTCACCAGCACGAACTCGGGGTGCGCCTCGAGGAACTGCTTCACGACCGCCTCGTTCTCGGCTTCGAGAATGCTGCAGGTCGCGTAGACGAGACGGCCGCCGCGCTTCAGGAGCCGCGCCGCGCTCGTGAGAATCGAAAGCTGCTTGGGCGCGAGCTCCGCCACCGACTCGGGCGTCTGGCGCCACTTGAGGTCGGGGTTGCGGCGCAGCGTGCCGAGACCCGAGCACGGCGCGTCCACCAGCACGCGGTCGATCTTGCCGATCAGGCGCTTGATCTTGGCGTCGTGCTCGCTGTCGATCAGCACCGGATTCACGTTCGAGAGACCGCTGCGCGCGAGGCGCGGCTTGAGCTTGGCAAGGCGGCGATCCGAAACGTCGAAGGCGTAGAGGCGGCCTGACGAGCGCATCATCGCGCCGAGCGCCAGCGTCTTGCCGCCCGCACCCGCGCAGAAGTCGACGACCATCTCGCCGCGGCGCGGCGCCACGAGCGTACAGAGCAGCTGGCTGCCCTCGTCCTGCACCTCGAACCAGCCGTTCTTGAACGCATCGAGCTTCGCGAGCGCCGGCTTGCCCGTCACGCGCACGCCGAACGGTGCGAACGGCGTTTCGCCGGCTTCGATGCCTGCCTCGGCCAGCGCGCGCTGCAGTTCCTCGCGGTTCGCCTTGATGGGGTTGGCGCGCAGGTCGAGCGGCGCCGGATAGTTGAGCGCGGCGGCGAGCTGTGCGAGTTCGGCGGGCTGGAAGCGCGTTTCCAGGGCCGTCATGATCCACTCGGGCAGATTGAGCTGCACGCGCTGCGGCAGGCTCGCCGGATCGATCTTCGAAACATGCTCGAGCCAGCTCGCCTCGGCATCGGAAACGAACGGACGGATCGCCGAACGGCCAGCCGTCGCCATAAGACCGAGCAGCGTGAGGCGGCGCGTCGGGCTGCCCGCGCCGCTCTCGGCAAGGTGCGCGAACTCCATGCGCCGGCGCAGCACGGCGAACACGGCCTCGGCGATCACGCCGCGCTCCGAGTGGCCGAGCTTCGGATGCTCGCGGAAGAAGCGGCTCGTCACCGCGTCGGCGGGGCCCGTGAACTTGAGGACGTCGGCGAGCAGTGTCTCGGTCTGTCCGATCAGAAAACCATGCAGTCTCATGCGCCCTCCCCGG
>DATBXG010000174.1:0-17272 GCA_036514415.1 Paraburkholderia sp. | reverse complement strand
GAGCCGGCCCAGTGGGAGCGGCTTATCGCCGTGAACCTGACCGGCGCGCTGCACATGCATCACGCGGTGCTGCCTGGCATGGTCGAGCGCAAGCGCGGACGCATCATCAACATTGCCTCGGACGCCGCGCGTGTGGGTTCGTCGGGCGAAGCGGTCTATGCGGCGTGCAAGGGCGGCCTCGTGGCGTTTTCGAAAACCATTGCGCGCGAGCATGCGCGCCACGGCATCACCGTGAACGTGGTGTGTCCGGGGCCGACCGACACCGCGCTCTTCGCCGAATACAAGGAAGGCGCGGGCAACCCCGAAAAGCTTCTGGAAGCGTTCCAGCGTTCCATTCCGCTCGGCCGCATCGGGCAGCCCGACGATTTGCCCGGCGCGATTGTGTTCTTCGCGAGCGACGACGCGAACTACATCACGGGACAGGTGCTGAGCGTATCGGGCGGCCTGACCATGGCGGGCTAACGCCGGCGAACGCGCTCTCTATCGGCTACGAAACATCAAAGGCATCGATCATGAACTACGAAGACATTCTCTACGAAGTGCGCAACGGCGCGGCATGGATCACCATCAACCGGCCCGAGAAGATGAACGCGTTTCGCGGGCGCACCTGCGACGAGCTGATTCACGCGATCAACAAGGCGGGCTACGACCGCGAGATCGGCGTGATCGTGCTGGCGGGCGCGGGCGACAAGGCGTTTTGCACGGGCGGCGACCAGTCGGCGCACGCGGGCCAGTACGACGGGCGCGGCACGATCGGCCTGCCGATGGAGGAACTGCACACGGCGATCCGCGACGTGCCCAAGCCTGTGATCGCTCGCGTGCAGGGCTACGCGGTGGGCGGCGGCAACGTGCTGTGCACGATCTGCGATTTCACCATTGCTTCGGAAAAGGCCGTGTTCGCGCAGGCGGGCCCGAAGGTCGGCTCGGTCGATCCGGGCTATGGCACAGCGTTTCTCGCGCGCGTGGTGGGCGAGAAGAAGGCGCGCGAGATCTGGTATCTGTGCCGCCGCTACCCGGCCGCCGAGGCGCTGGCCATGGGCCTCGTGAACGCGGTCGTGCCACACGACCAGCTCGATGCCGAAGTGCAGAAGTGGTGCGACGAGATCATGGAGAAAAGCCCCACGGCCATCGCCATCGCCAAGCGCTCGTTCAACATGGATACCGCGCACCAGGCCGGCATTGCGGGCATGGGCATGTATGCGCTCAAGCTCTACTACGACACGGAAGAGTCGCGCGAGGGCGTGCGCGCCTTCCAGGAAAAGCGCAAACCCGAGTTCCGCAAGTACGCGAAATAAACGCGTATCCGCAGCGATAAGGATGCCGAATTAGTGCGGAACCGATTCAAGGAGACACCATGAATCCCTATATCGACGAAGACCTCGCCGTGCTCGGCGAACACGCGCGGCGCTTCGCGCAGGGCCGCGTCGCCCCCGGCTTCATCGAGCGCGACGCCACGCGCGTGCTCGACCGCGGCCTCATGCGCGAAATGGGCGAGATGGGTTTCATCGCGCCGGAATTGCCTGAGCAGTACGGCGGCCAGGGCCT
This sequence comes from Paraburkholderia sp., assembly GCA_036514415.1. GTDB lineage: Bacteria > Pseudomonadota > Gammaproteobacteria > Burkholderiales > Burkholderiaceae > Paraburkholderia. The sequence continues at coordinate 15,727 of DATBXG010000174.1, read as the reverse complement.
GGGCTGCCTCGCCGCGGGCGTCATCCACGAGGAGATCGCGCGCGCCGACCTGAGCCTCTCGTACATCAACCTGCTTGCCTCGCTCAATGGTCAGATTCTCGCGAAGCACGCCGCGCCCGGGATTGCGCGCCCGTGGCTCGAACGGCTCACGCAGGGCCGCGCGCTGCTCGCCATCGCGCTCACGGAGCCGCGTGGCGGCTCGGACGCCGCGAATCTGCGCCTGAAGATGGAGCGCGTGGGCGGCCATTACGTTCTCAACGGCGAAAAGACCTCGATTTCGGCCGCCGATCAGGCCGACGCCGCCGTGGTGTTCGCGCGCACCGGCAGTGTGGACGACGGCGCGCGCGGCGTTTCGGCCGTTCTCGTGCCGATGGATCTGCCGGGCATCACGCGCAACCGCTTCGACTGCCATGGTCAGCGCGCCATTGGCCGCGGTTCGATCTTCTTCGAGAACGTGCGTGTGCCTGCTGACCATCTGCTGGGCGAAGAGGGCAAGGGCTTCGTGCAGGTGATGCAGGGCTTCGACTTCTCGCGCGCGCTCATCGGCCTCCAGGTGCTCGCGGTGGCAAGCGTGAGCCTCGAAGAAACCTGGGAGTACGTGGCACAGCGCGAAGCCTTCGGCAAGCCGCTCTCGGCTTTCCAGGGCGTCTCGCATCCGCTTGCCGAGTACGCGACCCAGGTGGAGGCGGCGCGCCTCTTGTGCCTGCAAACGCTGTGGCTGAAGGACCGCCGCCTGCCCCATACGGCCGAGGCCGCGATGTGCAAGTGGTGGGGGCCGAAGCTCGCCTACGACGTGGTGCACCAATGCCTGCTCTCGTTCGGGCATGGCGGCTACGATCGCGGGCCGCTCGAGCAGCGCCTGCGCGACGTGCTGGGCTTCCAGATCGGCGACGGCACGGCGCAGATCATGAAGACCATCATCGCGCGTGCAAACGCGGGCCGCGACGCGGTGCCCGCATGATGTGCGCCGCCTGCGACGTTTCCTTCAATACCACCGGAGGCAGCAGATGGAGTTCGACGCGGTACTGATCGGGCCGCGCCGCGCGCGGGAGCATGCGCAGCGCTGGTGGCCCGGGCGCACCATCAACGACGAACTGGATGCCTGTGTGGCCGAATGCCCCGGCAAGATCGCGCTCACGGCCGTGCGCATCGAAGACGGCGAGACCACGCGCTTCACCTACGCGCAGATGGCGCGCATGGCGGACCGCATCGCGGTGGGTCTCGCGCGGCTTGGCGTCACGCAGAGCGACGTGGTGTCGACGCAACTGCCCAACTGCTGGCAGTTCACGTTGCTCTATCTCGCGTGCTCGCGCATCGGGGCGGTGCTCAATCCGCTCATGCCGATCTTTCGCGAGCGCGAACTGACGTTCATGCTCAATCACAGCGGCAGCAAGGTGATGATCGTGCCGAAGCACTATCGAGGCTTCGACCACGAGGCGATGCTTCGCGCGCTTCAACCCGATCTGCCGGCATTGCAGCACCTTGTCGTTGCGGGTGCAACCGATGAAAACGGGCCGGCGCCGCACAGTTTCGAGGCGCTGCTGAGCGGCCCGCGCTGGGAAGAGGCGAGCGACGCCGAAGCCATTCTCGCGCGCCATCGCCCCGGCCCGGACGACGTGACGCAACTGCTCTACACCTCGGGTACGACGGGCGAGCCCAAGGGCGTGATGCACACCGCGAACACGCTTTTGTCGAACATCGGCCCGTACGCGCAGGCCATGCGTCTCGGCCGCGACGACGTCGTGCTGATGGCTTCCCCCATGGCGCATCAAACCGGCTTCATGTACGGCCTGATGATGCCGATCGTTTTGCGCGCAAGCGCCGTCCTGCAGGACGTGTGGCGGCCCGAGGCCGCGCTCGCGCTGATCGCGCAGGAGCGGGCCACGTTCACGATGGCGTCCACGGCGTTCCTCGGCGATATCGCAAACGCGGCCGTCAACACGGGCGCGCGTGTGCCGACGCTGCGCGCCTTCCTGTGCGCGGGCGCGCCGATTCCCGGCGCACTGGTCGAGCGCGCGCGGGAGGCGCTGGGCGCCAGGATCGTTTCGGCGTGGGGCATGACCGAACTGGGCGCGGTGACGCTCACGCGCCTCACCGACGACGACGAACGTTCCTTTACGACCGACGGCGCGCCGCTGCCGGGCGTCGAGGTCAAGGTGGTGGACGAGAACGACCGCGCGCTGGCGCCGAACGTGGCGGGGCGGCTGTTCGTGCGCGCATGCTCGGGCTTCGGCGGCTACCTCAGGCGCGCGCATCTCAACGCGACGGACGCCGAAGGCTGGTTCGACACCGGCGACCTCGCGACCATCGACGAGCGCGGCTACATCCGCATCAGCGGCCGCAGCAAGGACGTGATCATTCGCGGCGGCGAGAACATTCCGGTGGTCGAGATCGAGTCGCTGCTCTACCGGCATCCCGCGGTCGCGCAGGTGGCGATCGTCGCGTATGCGGACGAGCGGCTGGGCGAGCGCGCGTGCGCCGTGGTGGTGGCGAAGTCAGGCGTTGCCGTCGATCTGCCCTCACTCGTCGGTTTCCTCAAGTCGCACAAGATTGCCGCGCAGTATTTGCCCGAGCGCCTGCTCTTGCTCGACGCCATGCCGTCCACGCCCGCCGGAAAGGTGCAGAAGTTCCGCTTGCGCGACATGCTGCGCGAACTCGATGAGAAGTCATCGTGAACTGAAAACCAGGCGGAACATCCAGTAAAGAGCGGCGGCGAGCACGTGCGTGGTCGAGACGGGCAATCCGTAGACACATGCGGGTTAGCAAACGTGCGTGGCGCGACGCCGCGTCGACACGCCAGAAAGTCGATTCAGGCGCTTTGAACGAGACGGCGCAGCGTCGCATAATGGACAAGGATCAGACACGGACGTGCTGTCGAACAGGCGCTCGCGCCCCAGCGTTCTTTGTGACTTTTCACAATCACGTTATCCGCTTTCCCAGTTCTCCAGGCGCGGGCGACGCCGTAGCATGGGAATGAAACGCGGCGCAAGGCCAGCCAGCCCTGCAAGCCCGACAAGCCGCGAGATGAATTCATGGAGACGAACGTGTTGAAAGCCCCCTGGCTCGCCAGTTATGGCGATATTCCCGCTAGCATCGATCCCGATCTGCATCCGTCGCTCGCGCATCTGTTCGACGCCGCGATGCGCGAGCACGCGCACCGGCCGGCATTGCACGCGGGCGGCCACACGCTGAGCTATGCCGACGTCGATCGGCTCTCGCGCGATTTCGCGGCCTACCTTCAGCATGCGGGCGTGAAGAAGGGCGACCGCGTCGCCGTGATGTTGCCGAACCTGCTCGCGTTTCCCATTGCGCTCATCGGCATCGTGCGAGCCGGTGCGGTGCAGGTCAACGTGAATCCGCTCTATACGCCGCGCGAGCTTCAGCACCAACTGGTGGATTCCGGCGCGCAAACGCTCGTGGTGTTCGATGCCGCGCTGCCGACTTTCGATGCGATCCAGGGAAATACGGCCGTCAAAACGGTGCTGAGCGTTGGCGCAGCCGACTGCACGAGCGCGCGCGGCGAGCACGCGCCGCAGTCCGGCTCGTTCGCGGCGGCGCTCGCGCAAGGCGCCACGCTGCCGTTCGAACCGCCCGCATTGTGCGGCGACGACCCGCTCTTCCTGCAATACACGGGCGGCACGACCGGGCTTTCCAAGGGCGCACTGCTTACGCATCGCAACCTCGTCGCCAATGTCGAGCAGTTCAAGGCCTTCATGCCGGGCTTCATGACTCCGGGCGAGGAGGTGATCGTGACGGCGCTGCCGCTCTATCACATCTTCGCGCTCACGGTGAACCTCATCGTCTACTTCTCGATAGGCGCACAGAACTGGCTCGTTGCGAACGCACGCGATCTCGACGGTCTGATCGACGTATTCAAGGCCGCGCGGCCCACGAGCTTCATGGGCGTGAATACGCTGTATGCGGGGCTCGTTGCGCATCCGCGCATCGGCGAGGTCGATTTTTCGCGCCTGCGGCTCGCGGGCGGCGGCGGCGCGGCCATCATCCCCACGGTTTCGGCCCGCTGGCAGGACATTTCGGGCGGGTTCATCCGCGAGGGCTATGGACTTTCGGAGACGAGCCCCGTGCTGTCGTTCAATCCCGGGAGCGTCGACCGTTTCACGGGCACGACGGGGCTGCCGGTGCCATCCACGCAGGTCAAGCTGCTCAACGACGGCGTGGAGGCGGCGCCGGGCGAGGCGGGCGAGATCTGCGTGAAGGGCCCGCAGGTGATGCAGGGCTACTGGAACCAGCCCGAGGCCACGCGCGCGGCGTTTACGGAGGACGGTTACTTCCGCACCGGCGACGTGGGAGTGTTCGACGAGCGCGGCTTTCTGCGCATCGTCGATCGCTCGAAGGACATGATCCTCGTTTCGGGCTTCAACGTGTACCCGAATGAAATCGAGGCGGTCGTGACCGCGCTGCCGGGCGTGGCCGAATGCGCGTGCGTGGGCGTGCCAGACGAACGCAGCGGCGAGGCCGTGCGTGTGTTCGTGGTGCCCGCGCGAGAGGCGGTGCTGAGCGCGGAAGCCGTGATCGCGCATTGCCGCGCGCAGCTCGCGGCGTACAAGGTGCCGCGCGTGGTGAGCTTCGTCGAGGCGCTGCCGAAGTCGGCTGTGGGGAAGATCTTGCGGCGGGAGTTGCGCGACGCGGATTGAAGCGTGAGCGGCGCGCGCCGCATGGTTCAGCGTGCCGCGCTCTTCGCCTTCTTCGCCGCCACGCGCCCCTTCTTCTCCTTCTTCCTCGCATCGCGCTCCGAACCCTGCGTCGCGCCGCGCAGCTTGAGCGCGATATCCAGCCTCGCAATCCAGTGGGCGTTGTCGAGCTTCGCGCCCAGCAGGGTTTCGATACGCTCCAGCCGATAGTCGAGTGTGTTCGGATGCACGCCTAACGCTTCGGCCGTCTGGCGCCGGCGCTGCCCGCTCGCGAACCACGCTTCGAGCGTGGCGAGCAGGTCCGCTTCCGTCGCCAGTTGCTCGGCAAGCGAGACGAGATAGCGCAGCACGTTGGCGCTGCTGCGCACGCTTTCTTCGATGGCGATCGACGAAAAGCGGTGCACGCGCGCGGTGCTGCCGTGTCCGTTGCCGCTTTCGCTCTCTTCGTCCGCGCTGCTGCCGCGAGGCGCGAAATCCACGGCCTTGAGCGCTTCTTCCACCGAGGCCGCCCAGCCGCGCGCGCCTTCGTTCATGAGGCCGATGCCGATGCTGCGCACGCGCGGCTCTGCACGCGCGAGCGCGGCCGCCTGCTCGGCCGCGCGCTGATCGTTGCGCGTCATCGAATCGCCGCGCACGCACGGCAGCCAGAACACGAGCCGTTCGCGGTGCCACACGCGCACGAGCGCATCGGGCTTCGACTCGAAGTGACGCGCGGCGCCGAGCGCGAAGCGGTCGAGCGCATCCTCGCGCACCGAGGGTGCGTGGTCGCGCAAGTCCAGATCGACGGCGAGCGCGATGCGCGGCAGCGTCGCGTCGAGGCCGAGCGCTTCGACGGTTTCGCGAAAGCGCGCGGCGTCGTCGGGGGCATGGAACACGAGGTCATAGAGCTGCTGCAGCAGCGAGCCGCGCCAGCGCGCCTGCTGGTGCTGTTCGTCGAGATACGCCTCGGCGATATGCTCGGCCATCGCATCGAAGTAATCGAGCAGATACGGCGAAATATCGAACAGCAACTCATGGGCGAGCGCCGGGTCTGCCTCGGCCAGCTCCGTGCAGGTGCGCCAAAGCTCGCGCGCCCCCAGGCGAAACGCGCGCAGCAGCGAGCGCAGCGGCACGTTCTGGTGCACGCGGCGGCGCGCGAACGCCGCTATCTGGTCCATCACATCGGCGGCGGGCGGCGTGCCGGCGAGCAGGCACTGGAACCACAGGTCGGCCGAAAAGGCGATCGACGAGAAGATGTCCTTGCGGGCCGCCGCCGAGAGTGCGCTATAGCCTTCGAGCGAGAGCAGGGTGTCGTAGGTGCGCTCGACAGCCTTCGGCTGGGTTCTGGCGAGCGTGCGCAGGCGGCTGCGCAGGCTAGGGCTGACGGCGGGAACGGGAGGCGGCACGGTGAGTTCGCGGGTTCGTTGAGACGATACCCGCGAGTGTACTCAGCGCCGTGCCGCCGCGTCGAGGGTGTGCGAGCGGGGGCGCGCGGACGGCCCCCGGCGGTCCATCAGAACAGCAGTGCGATGCCGGCCATACCGACGAACTGCGAGCGCGTGGACGAAGGCGTGGCGTTCTGCGAGTCGCCCACGGCCGGGCTCGCGTTGACGATGTTGCCCGCGCCGTTCGCGCCGAGCGTCTGGCCGCCCGCGTGCTGGTACGCCTGGAGCGCATAGAGCGTGGTGCGCTTGGAGAGGTGGTACGACTCCTTGAGCGAATACTGCTGATAGCGCGCGGCGCTCGTGATGCCGTTGGCCTGCGAAGCGAGCGTGTACGCGAAGCCGCCGCCCACGTCGAAGGCCGGCGTGAAGCGATACACCGCGAGGGCCGCCCAGGTGTTGAAGATGGCCGTGTCGTGGAAGATCGATTTGCCGCCCGCGATGTACTGAACGTTCGAGTACGACGCGCCGAGGGTCAGGCTGCCGAGCGTATAGTTGCCGGCCGCGGCGATGTGCTGGACCGCGCGCGCCGAAACGTAGCCCGTGTTCAGCGAGGACTTGCCGAAGCTGCCGGTGGAGGCGGTGTCGAAACCGGTAGTCTGCTGCGCGTTGTCCATGCGCAGGTAGGCCGCCGCGAGGCTCACGGGACCGCTGGAATAGCGCAGCGCGGTGCTCCACGTCTGACCCTTGCCGGTGCTGCCCGCGATGCCGCCGAGCGCGTACATGGCGCTCGCCTGCACGCCGTGCCAGATCGGCGAGGTGTAGGTGGCCGAGTTGTTGATGCGCACGGTGGTGTCGAGACCGTCGATGTCACCGGGGTGCGCGCCGGTCGCGCCGGTGAGCCAGGCGCTGCCCGTAAGCGGGCCGACGAACAGGTAATACGGCGTGTACTGGCGGCCTGCCGTGAGCGTGCCCACGTTCTGGTTCTGCAGGCCCACGTAGGCCTGGCGGTTGAACATCAGGCCGCTCGACGAGAGCGCGCCGGTGTTGAGATCGAAGCCGTTCTGGAGGTCGAAGATCGCGAACGTGCCGCCGCCGAGATCCTCCTTGCCCTGCAAGCCGAACTTCGACGCATACAGATTGCCCTGGCGCAGATAGACGTTCGAGTGACCGTTCTGGTTGTTGACGTAGGTGATGGCGTCGTCGACGGCGCCGTAAAGCGTGACGCTGCTTTGCGCGAACGCGGGGCTGGCCACGAGGGCTGCGCCGGTTGCTAGGAACGTGCCAAGACCAAGGCCTGCTTTCTTCATCGTTGTGTGTCTCCGGTGAGATTTGGACTACTTATTTTTTTGTTTGCTACGCCGCATGATTTTCAGGTCGATGCGGCGTGCGTACTGCTGCGCGAAGTGACTACGGGGTGTGACTACGGTGACTGCGTTTGAATCAATCTTGTGGTTTGCGCGCCCCCTCGGCGGCGAGTGCGCGCTGGCGCGCCTGCGCCGCGAGGCGCACGGCTGCGTTGGGCGCGCCGTAGCCGTCGTAGCCGCCGCGCCGCTCCACGATTTCCAGGAAGAAGCGCTGGTCGAGCGTTTCGGTGTAGGCGTGCAGGAACTCGCCGCCGCGTTCGTCGCGGTCGTAGAGCAGGTTGTGCTCGCGCAGTGTGTCGAGGAACGCGGGATCGAGCGCGTGGCGCGCGTCGAGATCGTCGTAGTAGTTCGCGGGCACGCGCAGCAGCGGCACGCCTGCAGCCTCGAATCCGGTGACCGCGCGAAAGATGTCGCCGGTGCTGAACGCCACATGGTTCAGGCCGGTGCCGTGGTAGGCGCGCACCGTTTCTGCCGCTGCCGTGTGCTGGTCCACCGAGGCGTTGAGCACGACGCGCAGCCCGCGGTCGCGGCTCATGAGCGCGCGGCTGCGCACGAGCCCGTACGGATCGGGCAGCAGCACGGCGGGCGTCGCTTCGAGCCCGAACACCGACTTCAGGAACAGCACCCATGCGTCGAACGAGCCAGCCGGCAGCGACAGGCTCACATGATCGATGCCCGCGATCGGGCCGACTTCGACAGGACCGTCGATGTCGGTGAGCGAGAAATCGGCTTCGAAGAGCGTGGGCTGGCCCGGCTGCTCGTTCACGAAATAGTTAAGACTGCCGTCCGGGCCTTGCACGGCCGGCACCACGCGTTCGTTCGGACCCACGCGGCCCGAGAACGGCTGATAGCCGTAACCGCTGGCGCGCTCGAGCGCGAGGTGCGCGTCGTCCACGCGGAACGCCGAGGCGCAGAGCGAGAGCCCATGGCGCTGGAAAAAGGCATCGGCGAACGAGTCGGGCTCGGCATTGAGCACGATCGCGGCCGAGCCGTGCTGATAGAGCGTCACGTCCTTCGAACGATGTTGGCCCGCGCGGCGGAAATGCAGCTTTTCGAGCCAGTTCGCCACGTGCGCGCGCGCTGTGTCGTCCACGGCGAACTCGAGGAATTGCCACTGCGCGCTCGCGGGCGCGGCGCTCGGGTGGTAGAGCGCGTTCGCCTCGACATGCTCCGCCTCCAGGGTTTCGCGCGTGAGCGATTCGAGCAGCAGTAGCGAGCGATAGCCGTCGGCGGCCGTGGCGGCGGGCGGCGCGCCGCGAAAGCCGTCGTTGAAGATTTCAAGTGACAGCGGACCCGTATAGCCGCTTTTCACGACCTGCGCCGTGAAGTCGGCGAGCGCGAAATCGCCCTGTCCCGGGAAGCAGCGATAGTGCCGGCTCCATTCGAGCACGTCCATCTGCATTCTCGGTGCGTCGGCGATCTGCACGAAGCCAATGCGCTCGCCCGGAATCGCAGCGATGCCGTCGGGCGCGTCGTCGAGTGAGAGCGTGTGGAAGCTGTCCAGCGCGAGCGTGAGGTTCGCGTGATCGACCGTGTTGACGAGCCGCCACGCGTGGCCATAGGTGCGCACGTGGCGCCCCCACGCGAGCGCCTCATAACAGATCGTCACGCCCGCTTCCCCGGCGGCGCGCGCCAGCGCGCCGAGCTGTTCGGCGGCGAGGCCGTCGTCGCAGATCGTCTCGGGCGAGACATTGCTGCACACCAGTAAACGGTCCGTGCCCAGCTGATGCATCACGTCGAACTTGCGCTTCACGCGTTCGATGTTGCGCGCGAGGCGTTCGGGCGAGACACCCTCGAAATCACGAAACGGCTGGTACAGCACGATATCGAGCCCGAGATCGGCGGCCATGCGGCGCACGTCGGCCGGCGAACCTTCGAAATAGAGCAGGTCGTTCTCGAAGATCTCGACGGCGTCGAAGCCGGCGGCGCGGATGGCCGCGAGCTTCTCGGCGAGCGTGCCGCTGATCGACACCGTGGCGATCGAGCGGCGCAGCGCGTGGGAGTGGGCGTGGGTCGGCTTGGACATGGGCGTGACGACTGGCATGACTGCAGCAACGGCGTTGAAAAAGGGTCCGGCGCGGCGGCGTGAGGCGGCCGCGTAGCTGACTGGCGCACCGCAGACACACTTGCCGCTGGAGTGTCCGAAGGATACGCCAAACTAACTAGTTAGTACAAATTCTCGCAAACCCCAGGTGACCGATGCACCGCTTCGCGGCACACTTGCGGCCATGCGGTGGGGCATGCAAGGGTTCATCGACATGCGCCGTACCGGTCGTCAAGTTGTTCTGGAGTGTGAGTGATGGGAATACCTTCGGTGCTGGTCCTGAACGGGCCGAACCTGAATCTGCTGGGAACGCGGGAACCCGCGATCTACGGTGCTGAAACGTTAGACGACGTTGCCAGGCTGTGCCGCGAAGCGGCGGCGCGTCTTGGGCTCGAGATCGATTTTCGCCAGTCGAACGCCGAGCATCAGTTGATCGACTGGCTCCATGAAGCGCGTACGCGCGTGGACGGCATCGTCATCAATCCGGCGGCCTATACGCATACGTCGGTGGCGATCGCTGATGCGCTTTCCGCCATCGCGAAGCCCGTGATCGAGGTCCATATCTCGAACGTGCACAAGCGCGAGGCGTTCCGGCACCATTCCTTCGTTTCACCCATTGCAGAGGGCATCATCGTTGGCTGCGGCACGCAGGGGTATGTGCTCGCGCTGGAGCGCATGGCCACGCTGCTCGCGAACAAGGTGGCGAAATGAGCGCCCGCAATTCCGCCGGAACGAACGCGCTGGGCGCGCGCGCGACCGCCCAATCGTTTCTCTGCGGCCTGATCGGCTCGGGCATCGGCGGCTCGCTCACGCCCGCGATGCACGAGAAAGAGGGCCGCGAACTCGGCTTCAACTACGTCTATCGGCGCATCGATCTCGAAGCGCTGAAGCTCACGCCCGCCGCGCTGCCCGAGTTGCTGCTCGCCGCCGAGCGCATGGGCTTCGACGGCCTGAACATCACGTACCCGTGCAAGCAGGCGGTGATCGAGCTGCTCGACGAACTCTCCGACGACGCCCGCGCGCTCGGCGCCGTGAACACGGTGCTGTTCCGCGACGGCAAGCGCATCGGCCACAACACCGACTGGTCGGGTTTCGCGCGTGCGTTCCAGCGCGGCTTGCCCGACGTCTCGCTCGAAGCGGTCGTGCAACTGGGTGCGGGCGGCGCGGGCGCGGCGGTTGCGCACGCGGCGCTGCAGATGGGCGCGAAGGCGCTCACGCTGTTCGACGTGGACGCGTCGCGCGCCGGGTCGCTCGCTGCCGAACTGCAGGCGCGTTTCCCGGCTGCGCGCGTTGGCGCGGGCGGTGACCTGCGCGACGTGCTCCTGCACGCCACGGGCCTGATCCACGCCACGCCGACCGGCATGGCGAAGCTGCCCGGCATGCCGCTGCCCGCGGAGTATCTGCACGAGCGGCTGTGGGTGGCGGACATCGTCTATTTCCCGATTCGCACGGCGCTGCTCGAAGCGGCTGAGGCGCGCGGCTGCCGCACGCTGAGCGGCGGCGGGATGGCGGTGTACCAGGCAGTGGATGCGTTCCGGCTGTTCACGGGCGTCGAGCCCGACGCGGAACGCGTGTATGCGCATCTGCAATCGATGCTGGCGGCAAACGCCGGCGAATAACAAACGAGCTTTGTATGGGTCCGGAGTCTGCGTGAAAGCGCCAGCTCCGGCCGACACCTGGAGAGAGACATGGCACCACCGGTATCCACGGGGCGCGGCGACGCGTCAACGATTTCCGCCGCGACGCCCGCCGAGGGCGCGATGCGCCGCTCGAAGGCCCGCTATCGCATCCTCGGCCTGCTGGCCATCGGCACGATGATCAACTACCTCGATCGCACCGTGCTCGGCATCGCCGCGCCGCAACTCACCAAGGAACTCGGCATCAACGCGGCGCTCATGGGCGTCGTGTTCTCGGCGTTCTCCTGGAGCTATGTGGTTGCGCAGATTCCGGGCGGCGTGTTTCTCGACCGCTTCGGCAGCAAGTTCACCTACTGGATCTCGATGACGCTCTGGTCGCTGTGCACGCTCGCACAGGGCTTCATCAGCGGCGTGGGCGCGCTGTTCGCCTGCCGCCTGGGCCTTGGCGCGGCAGAGTCGCCGTGCTTCCCGACGAATAGCCGCGTGGTCGCCACGTGGTTTCCCCAAAGCGAGCGCGCGTTCGCCACGGGCACCTATACGGTGGGCGAGTACATCGGCCTCGCGTTCTTCAGCCCCTTCCTCTTCGCGCTGATGGGCGCCTACGGCTGGCGCTCGCTGTTCTACGTGGTCGGCGGCGTCGGCGTCGCGTTCGGCGTGGTGTGGTGGTTCCTGTATCGCGAGCCGCACGAGCATCCCGCGGCCAACCGCGCCGAACTCGATTACATCGAGGCGGGCGGCGGCCTCGCACGCCACGAGCGCAAGGCCGAGGCGCAACAGGAGGTGAAAAAGCAGGGCTTCGACTGGCGCATGGCCGGCCAGCTCGTGCGCCGCCGTCAGCTTGCGGGCATCTGTCTCGGGCAGTTCGCGGGCAACTCCACGCTCGTGTTCTTCCTCACCTGGTTCCCGACTTACCTCGCCACCGAGCGCCACATGGGCTGGCTCAAGATCGGCTTCTTCGCGATCATGCCGTTCATTGCCGCATCGATCGGCGTGATGTTCGGCGGCACGTTCTCCGACTGGATGCTGCGCCGCGGCGTTTCGGCCAACGTGGCGCGCAAGCTGCCGATCATCGCCGGGCTGCTGCTCGCCTCGAGCATCATTCTCGCGAACTTCGTCGAGAGCAATGTGGCCGTGATCGCGATTCTCTCGGTGGCGTTCTTTGCGCAGGGCATGGCCGCGCTCGGCTGGACGCTCGTTTCGGACATCGCGCCGGCCGGCATGCTCGGTCTTACGGGCGGCATCTTCAACCTCGCGGCCAACCTCGCGGGTATCGTGACGCCGCTGGTCGTGGGCCTGATCGTCGGCGCGACGGGCTCGTTCGTCTGGGCGCTCGTGTTCATCGGCGTGATCGCGCTGATCGGCGCAGCCTCGTACATCTTCATCGTCGGCGACATCAAGCGCATCGAACTGTAAGGCTCGAACGCCGTGTCCGGGCGGCTTTCAGCGGGATCGCGCGGTGCGGCGCCTCACCAGGGCGCCGCGCCCGCCATGCTAGAATCGCCCGCATTCCTTCCTGCTGCGGGCCACAAAAATATGGCAAGACCGGCGGCCTCGGCCGAACGCAACGATGCTCAATCCGAAAGCCGCCGCAAGTACGATCCCGAGCAGACCAAGCGCAATATCCTCGAAGTCGCGACTGCCGAATTCTCGGCGATGGGGCTCTCCGGCGCGCGCGTAGACGCGATCGCCGAGCGCACCAACACGACCAAGCGCATGCTGTATTACTACTTCGGCAGCAAGGAAGGGCTGTACGAAGCGGTGCTCGACAAGGTCTACGGTGACATCCGAGCGCTCGAACTCGACCTGCACATCGACGAACTGGACCCCGTGGAAGGCCTGCGGCGGCTCGTCGAATTCACCTTCGACTACCACGACCGCCATCGCGACTTCGTGCGCCTCGTGACGATCGAGAACATTCACGGCGCGAAGTACATCGAGCGCCTGAAGACGTTCCGCACCCGCAACGCCAGCGCGATCCGCACGATCGAAGACCTGCTCGCGCGCGGCGTGGCGAGCGGCGCGTTCCGCGAAGACATCGACCCTATCGACCTCCACCTGCTCATCAGCTCGATGTGCTTTCACCGCGTGGGCAACCGCCACACGTTCGGCGCGGCGTTCGGGCGCGACCCGTCGCATCCGCGCCTGCGCGCCCGCCACCGCGAGATGGTCGTCGACGCCACGCTGCGCTTCGTGAAGAAGTAAGGGGGCCCGCCGAGGGGGGCCGCCGAGGGAGGGCGCCCAGGCCACGGGCGGGGCGCCGGTTCAGTCCGCCTCGACTTCTCCGGCCGATGTGCCGCGCATTCGCGCGGGCGCGCCCGCATCCGCGCACCGCGCGCCCAAACTCGCCAAAACGCCCCCGCGGCGCCCCAAAATTCTTCTCCAGTTTCCCCCAAAGCCCCATTCCGCGCGGCTGTCAGGCGGATTGCCTGTCCCAAAAAAGTGCGCAAACCCATTACACTACGGCGGTCAAGGCCGCGAGAGCGGCCTCGCCCTGCGCCGCCGCGCCCCGCCTCGCCGGCAGGGATGGCGCGCGGGTCCCCGCCACCGGAGAGTCTTTAGCGCAATGAGCACCGCCATGCCCCGTTCCGGCCAAGCCGGCCTGCCTCGACAAACTCAGGGTCGCTTCACCCTCGGCACGCGCATCGTGCTCAGCTTCGGCCTGCTGTTCGTGCTGATGCTCGCGATGGCCGCCATCTCGTGGGACCGCCTGCGCGCCATCGACAGCGAAGCGCTCAGCCTCACGCACGACTCCGTGCCGGGGCTCTTCTACGCGACCTCGATGCGCGCCGCGGCCAACCAGACCAATAACCTCGTCGAGCGCGCGGCCTTCGTCGACTCCGATCCGGACGCCGTTGCGCGCGACCTCGCCGGGCTGCCCGCGGCCATGGCGCAGGTCGAGCAGACCGCGAGCCAGTACCAGCGCACGCTCTTTCGCGCCGACGACCGCGAGCGCTTCCAGCGCTTTCGCGACGCTTATGCGCGCTATCTGCCGATGCTGAAGGCGGCGGCGAGCCAACTGCCCGGCTCACGCCCGGCCGCGCAGGCGGCGTTCATGCAGATCGGGCCCGCGTGGCAGGACGTGCTCGCCGCGGCCAATGCGCTCGTCGACGAGAACCGTCAGCAGGCCGACGAGTCGGCGCAGACCATCCGCAGCTCGGTCACGGGCACGGAGATCACGCTCGCGACGGCACTGGGCGTCGTGCTGCTCGCCGCGCTCGCCACCGGCTACGCGCTCTATCGCGCGATCACGGTGCCGATGGCGCGGCTCGTGGAAGTCCACGACTCGATGCGCACCGGCAACCTTTCGCAGCGCCTGCAACTGAACCGCGGCGACGAATTCGGCGTGCTGGAGGACGGCTTCAACCGCATGAGCGACGAACTGGCGAGCCTCGTGGCCCAGGCGCAGAAGTCGTCGCTGCAGGTCACGACCTCGGTGGCCGAAGTGGCGGCGACCTCGAAGGAGCAGCAGGCCACGGCGAGCGAGACGGCGGCCACCACGACCGAGATCGGCGCGACGTCGCGCGAGATCTTCGCCACGGCGCGCGACCTGGTGCGCACCATGAACGAAGTGGCGACGGTGGCGGAGCAGTCGGCGGGGCTCGCCAGCACGAGCCAGAGCGGCCTCACGCATATGGAAGACACCATGCGCAGCGTGATGGAGGCGGCGGGCTCCGTGAACGCGAAGCTCGCCATCCTCAACGAGAAGGCCGTGAGCATCAACCAGGTGGTCGCGACGATCACGAAGGTGGCCGACCAGACCAACCTGCTTTCGCTGAACGCGGCGATCGAGGCGGAGAAGGCGGGCGAGTATGGGCGCGGCTTCTCCGTGGTCGCCACCGAGATCCGCCGCCTTGCCGACCAGACGGCCGTGGCGACGTACGACATCGAGCAGACCGTGAAGGAGATCCAGTCGGCGGTGTCGGCGGGCGTGATGGGCATGGACAAGTTCGCCGAAGAAGTGCGGCGCGGCATGCACGACGTGCAGGCCGTGAGCGCGCAGCTTTCGCAGATCATCGGTGCGGTGCAGACGCTCGCGCCGCGCTTCCAGGTCGTGAACGACGGCATGCAGGCGCAGGCCACGAGCGCCGAGCAGATCACCCAGGCGCTCACACAGCTTTCCGAAGCCGCCCAGCAGACGGCGGAGTCGCTGCGCCAGTCGTCGCAGGCCATCGACAATCTCACGCTCGTCGCCAACGAACTGCGCACCGGCGTGTCGCGGTTCCGGATCGAGGCGTGAGACGGGACCGGCGATGCTCTTCCTGTTGTTCGAACTCGACGGCGAGCGTTACGCGCTCGACGCCCGCGAGATCGCGCACGTGCTGCCGCTCGCGCCCGTGCGCGCGTTTCCGGGCACGCCCGCGTATATCGCCGGCGTGATCGACTACGAGGGCGCGCCCGTGCCCGTGGTCGATCTGGCGATGCTCGCGCTCGGGCGACCCGCGCGCGCGCTCATGTCCACCCGGCTCGTGCTCGTGCATGACCGTGGCGACGACGCCGGACCTTCCGCGCCGCCGCGCCGGCTCGCGCTGCTGCTCGAATGCGCGACGCGCACGCAGTCGATCGCGCCCGAGCGCTTCGCCGAAGGCGGTATCGCCACGCCCGAGGCGCGCTGGCTCGGCCCCGTCGCGCGCGACGAGCACGGTTTCGTGCAGTGGGTGAAAGTCGC
>DATBXG010000173.1:0-3035 GCA_036514415.1 Paraburkholderia sp. | reverse complement strand
GAAGAGCAGCGGCTGGATCGCGAACGCACCGGCGATCACCGAAGGAATCGCGAGCAGGACGAGCGGGACCCAGATCACCCACGGCGACTCGTGCGGGACGTGCGCGTGGTGATCGTCGTGGCCGTGGCCATGATCGCCCTGGGCGTGCGACGCCGCTTCGGCGCCCAACGGCGATTCGGGGTGCTTCGGACCGCGGAAGCGCTCTTCACCGTGGAACACGAGGAAGTACATGCGGAACGAGTACAGCGCCGTGACGAACACGCTCGCCACCACCGCGAAGTACGCGAATCCCGAACCCGGCAGGTGCGAGAGCTTCACGGCGTCGATGATCGAGTCCTTCGAGTAGAAGCCCGAGAAGAACGGCGTGCCGATCAGCGCGAGCGAGCCGACGAGCGAGGTGATCCACGTGATGGGCATGTACTTGCGCAGGCCGCCCATGTTGCGCATGTCCTGGTCGTGGTGCATGCCGATGATGACCGAGCCCGCGCCGAGGAACAGCAGCGCCTTGAAGAACGCGTGCGTCATCAGGTGGAAGATCGCGACCGGGTAAGCCGACACGCCGAGCGCCACCGTCATGTAGCCGAGCTGCGAGAGCGTGGAGTAAGCAACCACGCGCTTGATGTCGTTCTGGACCACGCCGAGGAAGCCCATGAAGAGCGCGGTGATGGCGCCGATCACGACGATGAACGACAGCGCGGCTTCCGAAAGCTCGAACAACGGCGACATGCGCGCGACCATGAAGATGCCGGCCGTCACCATGGTTGCCGCGTGAATCAGTGCAGAGATCGGCGTCGGGCCTTCCATCGAGTCGGGCAGCCAGACGTGCAGCGGGAACTGCGCCGACTTGCCCATTGCGCCGATGAACAGGCAGATACACGCGACCGTGAGCAGGTTCCACGAGGTGCCCGGGAACGTCAGTGCGGCGATTTCATGGCCCTTCGCGAACACGTCGTTGTAGTTGAGCGAGCCGCCGTACGCGAGCAGCAGGCCGATACCCAGCAGGAAGCCGAAGTCGCCCACGCGGTTCACGAGGAACGCCTTCATGTTCGCGTAGATGGCGCTTTCACGCTTGAAGTAGAAGCCGATCAGCAGGTACGAGACGAGGCCCACCGCTTCCCAGCCGAAGAACAGCTGCAGGAAGTTGTTGCTCATCACGAGCATCAGCATCGAGAACGTGAAGAGCGCGATGTACGAGAAGAAGCGCTGGTAGCCCTCTTCTTCCGCCATGTAGCCGATCGTGTAGATGTGCACCATCAGCGACACGAAGGTCACGACGACCATCATGAGCGCAGTCAACGAGTCGATGAGGAAGCCGACTTCGAACTTCAGGCCGCCAACCGACATCCATTCGTAGACGGTCGCGTTGAAGCTCGCACCGGCCATCACATCCAGCAACGTGATGCACGAGAGCACGAACGCAATCGCGACGCCGAGAATGGTCACCGTATGCGCGCCCGCGCGCCCTATCGTCTTGCCGAACAAACCGGCAATGAGTGAACCGGCGAGAGGCGCCAGCGGGACCGCCAGCAATAAGGTTTCGTTGAGTGTTGTTGCCATAGCAGCCTGCCTTAGCCTTTGAGCTGATCGAGGTCCTCGACGTTGATCGTGTCGAGGCTGCGGAACAGAGTCACAAGAATAGCCAGACCAATCGCGGCTTCCGCTGCCGCAACAGTTAGCACGAAGAACACGAAAATCTGTCCGTGAACGTCACCGAGGTAATGCGAGAACGCGACGAAGTTCGTGTTCACCGCCAACAGCATCAGCTCAATCGCCATCAGGATGATGATGACGTTGCGCCGATTGAGAAAAATGCCGACGATCGAGATCGCAAAGAGGATCGCGCCGAGGACGAGGTAATGGGCCAGGGTCAACATGATTCGCTCCTTCGCGCTTAGCTCTTCGTTGCCGGTGCGGCGCCTGCTGCACCGGCCGCCGGGGCTGCCGCGGCTTCGGCTTGCGCCGGTGCGGCCGGTTCCGGCACTTCCACGACAGCGGGCATCTTCACGAGGCGCACGCGGTCCTGGCGACGCACGCTGACCTGCTTCGCAACGTTCTGGCGCTTCGCGTCCTTCGGCTCGCGCACCGTCAGGGCGATGGCCGCGACGATCGCCACCAGCAGCACGAGGCCGGCGACTTCGAAGGCGAAGATGTAGTCGGTGTAGATGATCTTGCCGATCAGGTGCGCATTCGACATCGAAGCGGCAGCCGCCGCCGAGGTATCGGGCACCGGCGTGCTCGTCGCGCCGTAGCCGTGCCACAGGATCAGCGCCGTTTCGATCACGATGATCGCGCCCACGATGGTCGCCACCGGGATGAAGCGCTTGAAGTCGCGGCTCAGCACGTCGATGTTGATGTCCAGCATCATCACCACGAACAGGAACAGCACCATCACCGCGCCCACGTAGACGAGCACCAGCAGGATCGCGAGGAATTCGGCCTCGAGCAGCATCCAGATCGCGGCCGCGTTGAAGAACGCGAGCACGAGGAAGAGCGCAGACGCGACAGGATTGCGCGAAGTGATCACCTTCAGCCCTGACAGCGTGAGCAGCAGCGCGAAGATGTAGAACAGGACGGTCGTGAATTCCATGATTACTGGTTCATCGTTGAGGCCTTCGTGAGGCGGATTGCGCGGCGCAGACTGGCGGCCAGACCAGGGAGCGTCGCGCCGCGGCGGTCAGGCTGCGGCAAAGCGTGGGCGTTCGGCACACGCGTTCCCCACAGCCGGCCCGGACCGCGGGCCGATGCAGCGTCAAACTGAAAGATCAACGGTACGGTGCATCCGCTGCCTTGTTCGCCGCGATCTGCGCTTCATAGCGATCGCCGACGGCCAACAGCATATCCTTCGTGAAATACAGATCGCCGCGCTTCTCGCCGTGATACTCGAGAATGTGCGTTTCGACGATCGAGTCGACCGGGCAGCTCTCTTCGCAGAAACCGCAGAAGATGCACTTGGTCAGGTCGATGTCGTAACGCGTCGTGCGGCGCGTGTTGTCCTCGCGCACTTCCGATTCGATCGTGATCGCGAGCGCGGGGCA
>DATBXG010000172.1:0-5013 GCA_036514415.1 Paraburkholderia sp. | reverse complement strand
CCGCCGGTAGCAAGTAGCAGCAACCACGCGCAATATTAGAAGCTGACTAAAAGCCGCGCGGTCTTCGCCTTGCCTTCGTCTTGGGTGGAAAGATGAAGCAGGGCAACGGCATATGTGGCGCCTGTTCAGGTGATGCCACAGATTTTTTGATACAGAACTCTCGCGGATATATAGGATGACTAATCGTATTGCATTGGTAACCGGTGGTATGGGCGGCCTTGGCGAGGCCATCAGCGTCAAGCTGCATGACGCGGGCTATCGCGTCGTCGTGACGCACTCGCCGGATAACGCGGGGGCCAAGGACTGGCTCGCCCGCATGAAAGAGACGGACCGCGAATTCCATGCGTACAGCATGGACGTGGCCGATTACGATTCGTGCCAGCGCGGCGCGTCGAAGATCCAGAGCGAGATCGGTCCCGTCGATATTCTCGTGAACAACGCGGGCATCACGCGCGACATGACGTTCCGCAAGCTCGACAAGGTCAACTGGGACGCCGTGCTGCGCACGAATCTCGACTCGATCTTCAACATCTCGAAGCCGCTGTGCGACAGCATGGTCGAGCGCGCGTGGGGCCGCATCATCAACATTTCGTCGGTGAACGGCTCGAAGGGCTCGATCGGCCAGACCAACTATGCGGCCGCGAAGGCCGGCATGCACGGCTTCACGAAGTCGCTGGCGCTGGAAGTGGCCCGCAAGGGCGTGACCGTGAACACCATTTCGCCGGGCTATCTCGCCACGAAAATGGTGACTGCCATTCCGCAGGACATTCTCGATACGAAGATCCTGCCGCAGATTCCGATGGGCCGTCTTGGCAACCCGGGCGAAGTCGCGGCGCTCGTGCTCTTCCTGTGCTCGGATGAAGCCGGCTTCGTGACGGGCGCAAATATCCCTATCAATGGCGGCCAGCATATGCAGTGACGCTATGTCGCACATGCGTCGCGCATCAATGATGTCAGGCGAATTTCGTCTGAATGATGCGCAGCGCATATGACACCGGTAGTGACCGGTAATGAATACCGACCGCCGCATGGCGGGCACGTGTGAAGCGTGGCCCGCCATGCGGCGGTTTTTGCATGGCGCCGCAAGGCTTGCGGGGCGCGATGGCGATGGAGCGTGCCGCTATAATTGGCCACCCCAGGCGTGACCGGAGACCGGCCTTTGTCGAGCATTGCGAAACTGCTGTCCATCCTCGAACTCTTTTCCGAGGCGCGGCCTTTTCTTTCCGCCGAACAGGTGGCGGCCGAACTGCAATGCTCGGTGCCGACCGCTTACCGCTATCTGCGTGAACTCGTCGATACCGGCATGCTGGTGCGCTTCGTGGGCGGCGAATACGGCCTTGGGCCACGCATCATCACGCTCGACTACCATCTGCGCATTTCCGATCCGCTGCTCAAGGCGGGGCAGCCGGTCATGCGCGAACTCGTCGAGCACTCGGGTTTCGACGCGGTCATGTCGCGCTGGTACGGCAACGAGCTTGTCGATACGCACCGCGAATCGCACGACGCGGCGTTCGACCTGCGCTATGGGCGAGGCCGTCCGCGCCCGCTTTTTCTCGGCGCCGCGCCCAAGGCCATCCTCTCCACGTTTCCCAAGGCGAAGCTCGCCGCGCTGTTCGAGCAGTATCCGGAGGATATCGCTGCGAGCGGGCTTGGCACTTCGCTCGAAGAATTTCGGGCGAGCCTGCTCAAGATCCGCCGCGCGGGCTTTTATCTCTCGAAGGGCGAGCTCGAAGCGGGCATGTCGGCCGTCGCCTCGCCGCTCTTCACCGATGCATCGGGCGAGGCCGTGGCGTCGCTCGCGCTCGTCGTGCCCGAGCATCGTCTGGCGTTCTTCAACCTCGAACGCGTGGTCGAGGCCGTCAAGGACGCCGCGACGCGGATCTCCACGCGCGTGCGCGCACTGATCGAATCCTGAGCCCGCGCGGTGGCATGACGCGACGGCGTCACGCCACCCCCATGCGCGCCGCCATCTCCTTCTCCCACACCGCGCGCGGCCGGAAGCCCGGCAACGTGCTCGCATGGCGCTCGACTTCGGCCAGCAACGCGTCGTCGGGCAGCGTGAAGTCCACGCTCACGCGCATCGGCTGGTCCACGTACCACGGCGTGTCGATGAAAATCTCCAGCCGGTTGCCCTCCGGGTCACGCGCATAGAACGAAATGGCGTTGCCGTGCGTGACCGGAACGATCTCCTCCATCCCTTCCTCCACGAAGCGCCGGTGAAAGTGCTTGAGCGTGGCGAGGCTGTCCGCCTCCAGTGAAATCTGGTTGATCGGATTGAACGGCAACTGCTCGGGCCTGCCGCTCGCCAGCACGATCTGGTGATGCACCTTGGGATCGCGGCTGAGAAAGACCAGGCTGACCGTGCCGCGCGGCGAGGGCAGCGTGCCGCGATCCGTCACCGTGAATTCGAGTACTCGCGTATAGAAGTCTTCGACCTTCGCCATGTCGCTCACGAAGAAGCCCATGTGGCTGAGCGCGAGGCCGGTTCGCTTCATGGTTCGTTCGGTGTTCGGCAGAGTCATGCTGTCTCCGGTAGTAGTGATAAACCCTGACAAGAATCAAGTTGTGTAGCGTGTTTTTCGTAGTGTATTCTCAAAATACGATAAACGCACAAATAAAGTGGCGTTTCGATTCTTGGGGAAACCCTCTCTTTATCATCGGAGCATCATGAAACTCGCCAGCTTTTCCACCCATGAAGGTTCGTCGTTCGGCGTCGTGCGCGACGGCGCGGTTTTCGACCTCAAGAAGCGCCTCAGCGGCCGTTACGCGGACCTCAAGTCGCTGATCGCCGCGGGCGCGTTGGCCGAAGCGCAGCGCGCCGCGAGCGAAGGCAAGGGTGACTATCCGCTCGCCGAGGTCACGCTGGAGCCGGTCATCCCGAATCCGCAGCAGATCTTCTGCGTGGGCCTGAACTACGCCGGGCACGTGAAGGAGACCAACCGCGAGACCACCGAGCAGCCCGTCATCTTCATGCGCGTGCCGGCTTCGCAGGTGGGCGCGGGGCAGCTGATGCTGCGACCGCGCGAGTCCACGCAGTTCGACTACGAAGGCGAGATCGCCGTGATCATCGGCGAGGGCGGCCGTCGCATTGCCGAGGCCGATGCATGGCGTCATATCGCGGGGTACAGCTGCTACAACGACGGCTCGATTCGCGACTGGCAGCGCCACACGGGCCAATGGGGCCCCGGCAAGAACTTCTACCGCACGGGCGCGTTCGGCCCGTGGATGGTCACGAGCGTCGAGATCGGGCCGAACGCGCTGATGACCCTCGTCACGCGCCTGAACGGCCAGGAAGTGCAGCGCGCGACCACGGAGATGCTGATTCACGGCATCGCGAAGCAGATTGCGTATCTCTCCACGTTCACGCCGCTTTTCCCCGGCGACGTGATCGTGACTGGCACGCCGGGCGGCGTGGGTGCGAAGCGCAATCCGCCGCTCTTCATGAAGCACGGCGACGTGGTGGAAGTCGAGGTGGATCGTATCGGCACGCTGACGAATCCGGTTGCGGACGAAGCGTAAGTCGTGGAGCGCGGCCCGCATGATGTGGGCCGCGCAGTCGGCCACACATTAACTACGTACCAGGTGAATGGGATGAGGGATTTCGTAAACAATTCGGTATGCGAACCACTAGGGCAAAGACCGACGCCCGACTACGACGTCGCGATCGTCGGCTTTGGGCCGACCGGCGCGACGCTCGCCAATCTGCTTGCGCTGCGCGGGTTGAAAGTGGTGGTGTTCGAACGCGACAAGGACGTGTTTCAACTGCCGCGCGCGGTGCATTTCGACGGCGAATGCATGCGTGTGTTTCAGGCCGCTGGCGTCGCGCAGGCGCTGCTGCCGGATCTCTTCGTCGGACCGGGCATGAAGTTCGTGAACGCGCGCGGTGAGCTCATGATCGACTGGAGCCGTCCGGGCGGCATTGGCCCGCAAGGGTGGTGCGCGAGCTACAAGTTCCATCAGCCGGATCTCGAGCGTGCGTTGCGCGCGCAACTTTC
The DNA here is from genome assembly GCA_036514415.1 of Paraburkholderia sp. GTDB lineage: Bacteria > Pseudomonadota > Gammaproteobacteria > Burkholderiales > Burkholderiaceae > Paraburkholderia. Next base: position 1,018 of record DATBXG010000172.1, on the reverse strand, counting down.
AGCGCGTGGTGGAGCCGACGTGCGCCTGCGTCACGAGGTGTTCGCGCTCGACGAATGCGACGGCCACGTGCGCATCCGTTTCGAAGACACCGCGCAAGGGCGTCTTGCGCACACCACGGCGCGCTACGTGGTGGGCTGCGACGGCGCGCGTTCGACGGTGCGCCGCTTCATTGGCACGGAGCTGACCGATCTGCAATCGCACGAGCGCTGGGTCGTGGTGGACATGCTGCTGGAGCGCGAGCGCGCCGATCTCGGCGACTACTCGATCCAGTATTGCGACCCCGCGCGTCCGACCACCTACACGCGCGGGCCGCACAATCGCCGCCGCTGGGAAATCATGGTGATGCCGGGCGACGACGAGCGCCGCGTCGGCACGCACGAATGGATCTGGGAGCGCCTCGCGCGCTGGATCAAACCGGCGGACGCGCAACTCGAACGCTCGGCGATCTACACGTTCCATTCGGTCATCGCGCAGGGCTGGCGGCGCGGCAGGCTGCTGATCGCGGGCGATGCCGCGCACCAGACGCCGCCGTTCATGGGGCAGGGCATGGCGGCGGGCATACGCGACGCCGCGAACCTCGCGTGGAAGCTCGCCGATGTGATCGATGGCGTGCTGCCCGAAACGCTGCTCGACACCTACGAGAGCGAGCGCGAGCCGCACGTGCGCACCTTTATCGAAACGGCGGTGCAGCTAGGCGGCGTGATCCAGGCGACCGACAGTGACGCCGTGGCCGCGCGCGACCGCGAAATGACGGCGGCGATTCGCGAGTTCCGCACGCCGCAGCCGCGTCTGGGGCCCGGCTGGCATGCGGGCGCCGCTGGCGGGCAGATCGGACCGCAGCCCGTCTTCGAAGACGGTTCGCGTTTCGACGATGGCGTGGGCTATCGCTTCGCACTGCTAGCCGATGAAGCGTTGGCGCGCCGTGCGCAAGACGCGCTCCCGGAAGCGCAGCGCGAGCGCGTGGCGGTCGTGCCGGCCACGTGCGATCTGCTGCGGGCGTGGCTCGCAGATGCGGGC
>DATBXG010000171.1:0-7490 GCA_036514415.1 Paraburkholderia sp. | reverse complement strand
CCTCGTGCGCGAGCAGCGCGAGCGCGCTGTCGGCGTCGCCGGCCGCAAGCGCGCGGTAGCCCATATGCGCGACCATCTCGCAGAGCGAATCACGCACGAGCGGGTTGTCGTCGACGACGAGCACCTGCGGCAGCCCCCGCGCTGGCTGCGCCGCTTCGGCCACGGCCGCGAGCGCTGGCGGCTCGACCGGCGTGACGGGAATCCGCACGGTGAAGGTCGTGCCTTTGCCCACGCGGCTTTGCGTCTCGATCGTGCCGCCGAACAATTCGACGAGGCCCCGCACGATCGCGAGCCCCATCCCCGCGCCCTCGTAGCGCCGCGAACGCGACGTGTCGAGCTGCGTGAACTCCTTGAAGATGAGCGGTATCTGCTCCGTGGCCACGCCGGGTCCGGTGTCGCCGACGACGATGACGAGCATGTCGCCGCCAGCCGGGCTCGCCGCGCCATCCTCGCCCTGCGGCGGCCGCGCGACCCGGGCCGGCGCCTGCAGCCAGAATTCGAGGCGCACCTTGCCCCGCTCCGTATAGCGGATCGCGTTCGTGACGAGGTTGTTGGCGATCTGGCGAATGCGATGCGGATCGGCCACGACGGGCCGCTCCGGCCCCACCCACGCATGCTCGAACTCGAGCCCGCGCGAGCGCGCCGCCTGCTCGTTCTCGTCGACGATCGACTGCAGCAGTTCGCGCGGCTCGAACTCCTCCTGCCGCAGTTCGAGCTTGCCCGCGCCAAGGCGCGCGTAGTCGGTGAGGTCCTTCATCTGCGCTTCGAGCTGGCGCGCGGCGATCTCGAGGCGCTGGATCACCTTGCGGTCGGCTTCGGAATGCGAGTTGAAACCGAGCAGCTCGATCGACGAGACGATCGCGTGCAGCGGCGTGCGCAGCTCGTGGCTGATCATGCCGAGGAAGGCGTCCTTCGCCATGCTCGCCTCGCGCGCGGCGCGGCTCGCCTGGTGCTCGGCTTCGAGCGCCGCGCGCTGCTGGTGCAGGAGGCGCGTGCGCCGGTAGCCGTTCATCACGAGCAGCACGAGCCCCGACGCGAACAGCTCGCGGCGCTTGGCAATGAAGTCGTGCCGGATCGCCTCGCGCTCGGTGACGTCGGCGAAGCGCCGGTTCAGCGCCAGATCGGTCACCTGGGTCCAGTGCAGGTCGAGCGCCATGAGCATCGGCACCGCGCGTTCGGGGTTGTCCTCGAGCATCGCGATTTCCGCCTCGAACGGCGAGATCGTCGCGTCGAGAATGGCCAGATCGGCGTCCTGGCGCTTCCTCAGGCCGTGCGCGGCGTCGAGCGATTGCGTCGAGCCCTTCATCACGTTGAGCTTCGACTGCAGCACCTCGTAGCGCAGCCGCACCTTGTCCAGATCGCGGTCGATCCCGTCGGCGAACATGAGGAGCTGGCTCTCGAAGCGTGCGTAGGCGATCTGGAGCTGCGCGGCGTCCCAGTAAAGACCGTCGTAATTGCCCGCGATGCGCTGCACGACCTGCGGATTGAGCAGGTTCGCGTAAAGCAGATAGCCGACCGCCACCACCGGCGGCGCAAGCGCCGCCATCCAGATCAGCGCCTGCAACAGGCGTCGCATTGGACGTTGCATAGGTAATGTAAACAGACCCCGGCTACTCACCGCTTGATCGTCATCGACTTGATCTGCCACGCAAACTTCGAGTCGCCGGCCGCGCCGTCGAGTTCGAGCGGATACTGGTCGCGCGGATAGATCAGGAACAGCGGGCCGAAATTGCTCACCTTCAGGCGCTGGCCGTTCATCGCGTAGGCGACCACCACGCCGTAGCGGGCGGCGTCGGCCACGGGCACGATGCAGGTGTAGTCGTCGAGCGTGTGGATCTCGATCTGGCTGCCATACGCGCCGACGGCCTTGAGCACGTCCGAGAGCAGCGGGCCCGTGAAGGTCGAGCGCGGCGTCCAGGTGGTGGCCGTCGTGATCGAATGCGCGGGCAGCGCGAGCAGTTCCGCCTCGCTGAAGTGATACGCCGTATGGGCCGCATTGTTGGTCACGCGGACCTCGCCGTCCACGTCGAGCGAGAGCGAACCCACAGGGCCCGCCGCATGTGCGGTCGCTGCGCCCGCGAGGGCGAACCCCGCCACGGCGGCCCAGCGCCGCCAGCCTGGCCATCCCATGAAATACCGCATGTTGCCCGAGCCCTTTCGCGCGATGAATCGCGTCGTTGTCGTGTGTCGTTTCGCGGCGCTGCGCCGCTTCTTGCCTGCTTCTTGACTGCTTCTTCCCGCTTCCCCCACCCGGCCGGCCAGCAGCGGCCGGCGAGCATAGGCATAATATCGTCAAACATTGCACTAACAATAGGCGTCTTCTTCGCGCACACGGCTATCGGATGCGCGTCGCGCGTGTGTTGCGCATTTGCCAGTCACGCACCACGTCACCCATTTTCAACCCATGGATAAACCCGTCGTTCCGCTCACCTACGAACAGCTCGATCACTGGGTCGAGTCGCTGCAGCCGGCGCTGGTCGCCGAAGAATTCGCCATGGTGGTCGGCATTCTGCGCGGCGGCGCACCGCTCGCGCTGATGGTTTCGCACGCAACCGGCGCGGGCGTCGCGTTCCTGCGCTACGACCGCGCCACGCGCGAAGTGCGCTGGGACTCCACGATGCCGCTGCCCGAGCCGGGCTCGAAAGTGCTGCTGTGCGAGGACATCGCGGGGCGCGGCCATACGCTCGTCGACTGCATCGCCTTCCTGAGCGAGCACGGGCTCGTCGTGCGCACGCTGACCGGCGCCTATGACGACCTCAGCCGTTTGCGCCCCGATTATTCGATCGACGCGAGCGGCTATTTCACGCTCTTCCCGTGGGAGCGCCAGGCCTACACCGACCGCTATCGCGCCGACTGGATTCGCGAGGGTAACGGCGAAGGCACGCGCATGGCCGACGACCACGAGTACGCCGTCTATGCCATCGATCTGGACGGCGTGCTGCTGCCCGACCTTCCGCTCGCGCGCTACGACGAAGACCTCGACGCGGCGCTCGCCGAGCGCGATGAACTGGTGCCGTTCGAGCGCCTGCCGGGCATCGACATCCAGCGCGCGCGCGCGATCATCACGGGGCGTCCGGAGATGGACCGCGAGCGCACGCTCGCCTGGCTCGAACGCCACGGTTTCGGGCAGCTCGAACTCATCATGCGCACGCCCGAGCACGACGAATCGGCCACGGGCGCGGCCGCGCACAAGGCCGCAGCGGCGATTCGCTGCGGCGTCACGCATTTCATCGAGAGCGATCCGGTGCAGGCCATCCTGATCGCCCAGAGCGCGCCGCTTCTGCGCGTGATCTGGTGGAACGCCCAGGCGCGCACGGGCACGCTGATCGGCGCCTCGGCCTGGAGCTGACGGCGCTCACACGCCGCCGCGCTGGCCCTCGATGAACCGGGCCGCACGCGGCGACGCCACCACGATGAGCTTCATGGCCGCGCGCGTCGCGCCGACAAAGAGCTTGCGCGCGGCGCGCTCGTCGAACGCCTCGAAATCCACTTCGGTCAGGATGACGCAGGGCGCGGACTGCCCCTTGAACCGGTAGATCGAATCGAGCAGCACGTCGCCCTCGCGGTACTGCGGATTGCCGAACAGGTCGTATTCTCCTGTGAAGCTGCGCAGCCGGTGCGGGCCCAGTTCATCGAGCGCCGTGAAGCGCGAATGCTCGCGCCCGCGATACGACAGCACGACGATGTCCTGCTTGCGAAAGCCGAGCGACAGCGCCTGCGTGATGGCGCGCCGGGTCGCGAGGATCACGCCTGGCTCGTCGCCGGCTTCGCGTTCGTCCCAGCTCGCCACCGTCACTTCGGAGCCGTCGAACGGACTGCCCGCCGCGAGCTGCGCGATGGCGGGCACGGTCGGTCCGGCCACGTCGCGCAGGAACGCGAGGATGTCGCGCGGGCTGCGGTAATTCGTGTTCTCGCGCAGCACGGTCCAGCCCGCCAGCGCGACCGGCTCACGGACGTACAGGTTCTGCAGCGGATCTTCGAGCCACCACCATGACGCGCCGGGCCGCAACAGGCGTTCGAGCGCGCCCACCCACGGCTGCTGGAAATCCTGCCCTTCGTCGACGATCAACGTGTCGAACTGCCAGCGCTCGCCGATCGGCATCTCACCAAAGCGCCGCACGAGTTCGTCGAACGCGCCGGGGCTCTCGAAGTCGGGCACGTGGCCGCCGTCGCGCGCGACCCAGTCGCAAAGCTGGTGATAGGTCGACACTTTCGCCTCGGGCGGCGCGAGCTTCGCGATGTGGTCCGCGAGCGGCCGGTTGAAGCACACGTACAGCGTGCGCGCGCCGCGCGCCACCGCGTCCTTCATGACCTGCACGGCCAGTTGCGTCTTGCCCGAGCCCGCCGTGCCGATCACGCGCAACCGGAACGGCGCGAATTCGAGCCGCCGCGCCCACGTGGCGAGGCCGCCTGCGAGACGCGTGACGAGCGTGCCCGCCGCGCCGACCAGCGCGCTGGTGTCGGGCGTGAGCGAGAGTTCGTCGGCGAGGAAGTGGTGGATCTTCGCGGCGCACGGCAGGCGCGGCTCGTCGGCGGGCATGGCTTCGAGCACGATGGCAGCGAGCTGCGTCTTGCGCGTGGCGTCGACGATGCGCGCCGGGTTCACGCCCGCGATCGCCGGCTCGCGCACTACGTGGTCGGGACAATAGAACAGCGCTTCGAGCACGTAGGTGCCGGCGCCGAACGACGCGGTGAAGCGCCGGCGCAGCCCTTCGACCGTACGCGCCAGTGCGATTGCCACATTGCGCTCGGTCTGCATGTACGCCTTGACGAGCCCGTTGGGCGTTTCGCGCAGAAAGCCCGTTTTCTGCTCCACGAGCATCACGCGCCCGGCAGGGCTCACGATCACGAAATCGGCCTCGCCGAACACCGAAAAGCCTTCGGAGAGGCGCGTCCAGTGCACGCCGTGATACACGGTGTAGCTATTCGGCAAGCCGCGTGCGAGCGCGGCGAGCGTTTCACGTTCGCGCGCGGCGGCGCCGGTGGCTTCGAGATGCTGCCAGTCGTCGGGAACAATGCGGGCCATGGACGGGTCTCGGGGCGGATTTTGAGGTGCGTGGCGGAACGGCGCGTGTGAATAGAGGGAGCGATGCCGCACGGATCGGGCGCGGCAATGGCGCTCCCGGCGCCGCGCAGCGCCTATTCTACGAAAAGCCGGGCAGTCAAAAATACCGCGCAAGAATCGTGTATCGTGGCGGCCTGCCACGCTTGACCTTTTTTACCCTTGCAAGGAGTACGCGCCGGATGATCACGATCTGGGGACGCGCCAATTCGGTGAATGTCCAGAAAGTCCTGTGGTGTTGCGATGAACTCGTGCTGCCGTTCCAGCGCATCGACGCGGGCGGCCAGTTCGGCCATCTCAACGAGCCTTCCTACCTCGCCCTGAATCCGAACGGCAAGATCCCCACGATCGTGGACGGCAACTTCGTGCTGTGGGAGTCGAACGCGATACTGCGCTACCTGGCGATGGAATACGGTCCGTCGAGCGTGCTCTACCCGACCGATCCGAAGGTGCGCGCCTTGATCGACCGTTGGCTCGACTGGTCGATGAGCACGCTCGCGCCCGCCGAGCGCCCGGTTTTCCTCGGGCTCGTGCGCACGCCGCCGGAACAGCGCAACAGCGCGCAGATCGCCGCCGATCTGGACCAGGTGAGCAAGCTCTGGAAGCTGCTCGATCACCATCTGCAAGGCCGCTTCTTCCTCGAGAACGAACGCTTCTCGCTCGCCGACATCGTGCTTGGCGCGTTCGCACGCCGCTGGTTCGGGCTAGAAGGCGTGGAGCGCGAGCCGCTGCCGAATCTGGAGCGCTGGTATCAGCGCATCGCGCAGCGCCAGGGCTTTCGCAAGTACATCGACCTGCCGCTCACCTGAGCGGCGGCTCATTGGGGGCGCGGGCGTGCCAACGGCGCGCCCCCCCGTATAATCGCAGGCATGAAGACAGCAAAACCCGCCCCGGACGCCACGGCCCTGCACAGCGAAACGCACGGCCACGCGCACGCACATTCGCACGACGGCGCCCAGGGCGCGTCGCTCGAGTCCGCGCTCGCGATGGCCGAAGCCTATTGCCGCGAGCGCGGCGAAAAGCTCACGCCGATCCGCCGCAAGGTGCTGGAGTTGCTGCTCGCCTCGGGCCGCGCGACCAAGGCGTATTCGCTGCTCGACGAAATGCGCCAGATCCATCCGGGGTCGGCGCCGCCCACGGTCTACCGGGCGCTCGATTTCCTGCTTTCGGCGGGACTCATTCACCGCATCGAGTCGATCAACGCGTTCGCTGTCTGCCACGATCTCACGCAGTGCCAGCACGGCATTCTCGTGGTGTGCCAGCAGTGCGGCAACGTCACCGAGCTGCACGAGCCCAAGCTGCGCCAGGCGCTCGTCGCGCAGATCGAGGCCGCGGGCTACCGGCTCGCCGGCGACGGCATCGAACTCAAGGGCCTTTGCGCGCAATGCCAGGCGAGCCAGGCCGACCAGAGCGGGCATCCCGGCACGGCCGCGGCGCCCGAAGCCGCCGCGCACTCCTGAGCGGTCAGCAAACCACCGCGGCCCGCCGCGCCGCGCGGGCAATATGAAGGCAGCGCCGCAAGTCGCGGCGCCTCGCCATCCGCACCTTCCCGCCTCTGGCGGCGCCAGCCAGGCGCGCCGCGTTACAGCGACTGGCGCGCGTCGTCGATCGCGTCGCTCAGCAGCGCCACGAGTTCCTCGGGCCGGGCCGGCTTGGTCATGAAGTGCTGGAAGCCTTCGCCGATGCTGCGCAAGCGCCAGCTCTCGTCGGTATGGCCCGTGAGCGCGACGGCGACGGTCGGTGCGTGATCGCCGCGAATCTCGTAGTCGCGCAGGCGCTGGATCAGGTAGAAGCCGTCCATGGCCGGCAGGTCGAGATCGCAAACCACGGCGTCGGGGAGCAGGCTCAGGGCCGCCTCGACGCCGGTTTCGGCGTCTTCGACCGCCACGACGTGTGCGCCCTCCGCCTCCAGCAGCGAAGTCAGTGACGCCCGGCTGTGCGGGTCGTCTTCGACAAGGACGATGGTCGTCCGGTCGAGCTTGTGTACTGCATTCATTGTCTTTGCTTACATGCCTTTCTGTCTGTCAGGCCCATTACTGCATGACTCATTGCGTTGCCAACTGCGCCTCGCCCAGGCCTGTCCAGGCTGATTACGTGCTCTAGCGTCCTGCCCGTTCGCTTCGCCTTGAAGGCTGCGAGCCCGGTCTGAACCAGGCACACGGCAACACGGGCCGTCTTGATAGAGCAATCTTGATGCCGTCCGGTTCCAGCACGCAGCGCGCGCGGCCATCCGCGCCGCGCACGATAGCCGCGTCACAAGACAGCGCGATGAAAGTCGCCTTCACGCCTTGCCGCCCTGTTTCGAAGCGGCGAGGCCCTTCGCCCTGCCCGTCTGCGCAAAGGCTTCGAGTGCGCGCTGGCGCGCCAGTTCATGCTCGACGACGGGTTGCGGATAATTCCTGCCGAGACGCACACCAGCCGCTTCGAG
>DATBXG010000170.1:0-5212 GCA_036514415.1 Paraburkholderia sp. | reverse complement strand
CGTATCGCGCATCGACCTCAACGCCGACGCCGATGCGGGTCCGCTCGTCATTCACGGCACGGTCACGGACCTCGACGGCAAGCCGCTCGCCGGCGCCGTGGTCGAGTGCTGGCACGCGAATTCGAAGGGTTTCTACTCGCACTTCGACCCGACCGGCGCGCAGGACGACTTCAACCTGCGTGGCGCGGTGAAGACCGGCGCAGACGGCAAGTACGAATTCCGCACGCTCATGCCGGTGGGCTATGGCTGCCCGCCGCAAGGCGCGACCCAGCAGCTCCTGAACGGCCTCGGCCGCCACGGTAACCGCCCGGCGCACGTGCACTTCTTCGTCACGTCCGAAAACAATCGCAAGCTCACCACGCAGTTCAATATCGAGGGCGACCCGCTGATCTGGGACGACTTCGCCTACGCGACGCGCGAGGAACTGATTCCGCACGTGGTCGAAAAGACCGGCGGCACGGCGCTCGGCCTGAAAGCCGACACGTACAAGGCCATCGAGTTCAACCTCACGCTCACGCCGCTGCTCCAGGGTAAGGACAACCAGCTCGTTCACCGCCTGCGCGCTTCGGCTACGGCGTAACTGTCCAGTAGGGCGGCGGCGTGGCGACACTGCCGCTGCCTGTTCCATCGCGTTTCATCATTCGACACCGATGCAAGGACTCCGACCCGCGTGTGGAGTATGCATAGGAGAGCTAATATGTCAGCCATCATCGACAAAGCCAGTGACCTGGACAACCTGCTGTCCACCGCCGTGCAGGACGACAAGCAAACCGGTGTGTTCCGTTGCCGCCGCGACATCTTTACGAACGCCGACCTGTTCGAACTGGAGATGAAATACATCTTCGAGAAGAACTGGGTCTACCTGGCGCACGAAAGCCAGATTCCGGAAAACAACGACTACTACACCACGTGGCTCGGGCGCCAGCCGGTCGTCATCACCCGCGACAAGACCGGCGCGCTGAATGCCGTCATCAACGCCTGCGCGCACAAAGGCGCCATGCTGTGCCGGCGCAAGCATGGCAACAAAGGCAGCTTCACGTGTCCGTTCCACGGCTGGACCTTCTCCAACACCGGCAAGCTGCTGAAGGTGAAGGATGAAAAGACCACCGAATATCCCGTGCAGTTCAACAAGAACGGCTCGCACGACCTGAAGAAGGTCGCGCGCTTCGAGAACTACCGCGGCTTCCTGTTCGGCAGCCTCAATGCAGACGTGCAGCCGCTGGAAGACTACCTCGGCGAAGCGAAGATCATCATCGACCAGATCGTCGACCAGTCGCCGAACGGTCTCGAGGTGCTGCGCGGCAACTCCTCGTACATCTACGACGGCAACTGGAAGATGCAGATGGAGAACGGCTGCGACGGCTACCACGTCAGCACCGTGCACTGGAATTACGCCGCCACCATGGGCCGGCGCAAGGAAGACGGCACCCAGGCGGTGGACGCCAATAGCTGGAGCAAGTCGGTGGCGGGCGTCTACGGCTTCGACCACGGCCACATCCTGCTGTGGACGAACACGATGAACCCGGAAGTGCGCCCGGTCTACAAGCATCGCGAGGAAATCAAGGCGCGCGTGGGCGAAGTGCAGGCGGATTTCATCGTCAATCAAACGAGAAATCTGTGCCTCTACCCGAACGTGTTCCTGATGGACCAGTTCAGCACGCAGATTCGCGTGGTGCGCCCGATCAGCGTGGACAAGACCGAAGTCAATATCTTCTGCTTCGCGCCGAAGGGCGAGAGCGCGGAGGATCGCGCCACGCGCATTCGCCAGTACGAAGACTTTTTCAACGTCACGGGCATGGGCACCGCCGACGACCTGGAAGAGTTCCGCGCGTGCCAGGCGGGCTATGCCGGCACCACGGCGATGTGGAACGATCTCTCGCGCGGGGCGCCGCTGTGGGTCGACGGTCCGGACGAGAACGCGAAGAAGATGGGTCTCAACCCGATCATTTCCGGCGAGCGTAGCGAAGACGAAGGGCTGTTCGTGGTCCAGCACGAGTACTGGGTGCACGCCATGCGCGACGCGCTCAAGAAGGAACTGAATCACGAACAAGCGGGAGCGCAGGCATGAGCAACGACTACCAGAAAATCTGCGCCGCGCTGTACCGCGAAGCGCGCCTGCTCGACGATCGCCAGTGGGAAGCGTGGCTCGCCTGCTATGCGGAGGACGTAACCTGGTGGATGCCGGCGTGGGACGACGACGACCAGCTCACCGACGACCACCAATCGCAGATCTCGCTGATGTATTACCCGGACCGCGGCGGCCTCGAAGACCGCGTATTTCGCATCAAGACCGAACGCAGCGGCGCTTCGATGCCGGAGCCGCGCACGAGCCACAACGTCACGAACGTGGAAGTGCTGGCGGATCGCGGCGATGAAGTGGACGTGCGCTACAACTTCCACACGCTCAATCATCGCTACAAGACCACGGATCACTTCTTCGGCACGATGTTCGTCACCTTGCGCAAGGCCGGCGACGACTTTCTGATCGCATACAAGAAGATCGTGCTGAAGAACGACTACATCCGGCAGGTGCTCGACGTTTATCACGTTTGACATCGGGTTTGATGTCGAGCGTCAGTTTCAACATGGGATAGAAGGAGACACCATGTCCAGCTACAAGATTGCACTGAATTTCGAGGACGGTGTGACCCGTTTCATCGAATGCAAGGCGGGTGAGAAGGTCCTCGACGCGGCCTTCCGTGCGCGGATCAACCTGCCGATGGATTGCTCCGACGGCGTGTGCGGCACCTGCAAGTGCCGCGCGGAAAGCGGCAGCTACGACTTAGGCGTTGACTATATCGAAGACGCGCTCACCGGGGACGAAAAGGACAGCGGCCTCGTGCTCACCTGCCAGATGGTGCCGGAGAGCGATTGCGTGATCGCGATTCCCGCGTCCTCCACGGTGTGCAAGACCGGGCAGAGCAAGTTCGCTGCCACGGTGGCGAAGGTCGAGCAGCACAACGACGCCGCCGTCGTGCTCGAACTGGACGTCGATGCAGCGGGCCCCGTATTCCTGCCAGGCCAGTACGTCAACATCGACGTGCCCGGCAGCGGCCAGCATCGTTCGTATTCCTTTTCGTCGGCGCCGGGCGCGTCGAAAATCAGCTTCCTGATCAAGAAAATTCCCGGCGGCGTGATGAGCACATGGCTCGAAGCAGCCCAACCGGGCACGAAGCTCGACTTGACGGGGCCGCTCGGCAGCTTCTATCTGCGCGACGTGCAGCGCCCGCTGCTGTTCCTCGCGGGCGGCACGGGCCTCGCGCCTTTCCTCTCGATGCTGGAAGTGCTCGCACGCACGAACTCGCAGCAGAAGGTGCACCTGACCTATGGCGTGACGCGCGACCTCGACCTGGTGCTCGTCGAAGCCGTTGAAGCCTATGCAGCGAAACTGCCGAACTTCAGCTACGCGACCGTCATTGCCGACGCGGATTCGAGTCATCCGCGCAAGGGTTGGGTGACGCAGCACATTCCGGCCGATGCCTTGAACGACGGCGACGTCGACGTTTATCTGTGCGGCCCGCCGCCGATGGTGGACGCCGTGCGCAAGTATTTCGACGACGAAGGCGTAAAACCCAACAGCTTCCACTACGAGAAGTTCACTCCCAACGTAGTCCCGAAGGCGGCATGATCATGCAACGATTCGCAGGCAAGGTGGTGGTCGTCACCGGGGCAGCGCAGGGCATTGGCCGTGGCGTGGCGCTGCGTGTGGCTGCCGAAGGCGGCAAGGTGCTGTTCGTCGATCGCGCGGAGTTCGTTGCGGAGGTCGCGGCCGAGGCGCAAGGCGCGGAGACGGCCGGATTCGTCGCGGACCTCGAAACGTATGAAGGCGCGAAAGCGACGATGGATTTCGCGGCGCAACGGTTTGGCGGAATCGACATCCTGATCAACGGCGTGGGCGGCGCGATTCGCATGCGCCCGTACGCCGAGTTCGAGCCGGCGCAGATCGACGCGGAAATCCGCCGTTCGCTCATGCCCACGCTGTACACGTGCCACGCCGTGTTGCCGCATCTGCTCGAGCGCGGAGGCGGAACCATCGTCAATATTTCATCGAACGCCACGCGCGGCATTCGCCGCGTGCCGTATTCGGCGGCCAAGGGCGGTGTCAATGCGATCACGCAGTCGCTGGCCATGGAATACGCGGAGCACAATATCCGCGTGGTCGCCACGGCGCCGGGCGGCACCGACGCTCCGCCGCGTCGCATTCCGCGCAATGCCGCGGGCGACAGCGAGCAGGAAAAGGCATGGATGGGCGAGGCCGTCCATCAGGTAACCGAATCGACCTTCTTCAAGCGCTACGGCAGTATCGACGAACAGGTCGCGCCGATCCTGTTTCTCGCTTCCGACGAGGCGAGCTATATCACTGGCTCGGTATTGCCGGTCGCTGGCGGCGACACGGGCTGACCCATGAACCCCGTGTCGCGACTCGTCAGGGATGCCTCGCTGCCCGCGATCGTCGCCGGCAGCATTGCCACGCTGATTTCGTTCGCCGGTCCGCTCGTGCTCGTGTTCCAGGCCGCACAAGGCATGCCGCATACCCTGCTGGAATCGTGGGTTTGGACGATATCGATCGGCTCCGGCTTTCTGGGTATCGTGCTGTCGCTGCGCTACAGGGTGCCGGTGGTCATCGCGTGGTCCGCGCCGGGCTCGGCGCTGCTCATCACCTTGATGCCCACGGTGAGCTTTCCCGAGGCAGTTGGCGCCTACCTGGTCGCGAGTGTGGCGACATTCGCGATTGGCGTTAGCGGAACCTTCGACAAGATCGTCTCGAGGCTGCCTGCCGGCATTTCTGCCGCAATGCTGGCCGGCATCCTCTTTGGTTTCGCGGCGAAGATGTTTGTCGTCCTGCCCGCGCAACCGGTGCTGGTCGGCGCGATGTTCGTGTCGTTCTTCATCGGGCGCCGATGGTTCCCACGCTATGCGGTGGTCGGCGTGCTCGTGGTGGGGGCGCTGGTTGCCGTGCTGGGCGGCAAGCTCACGGGCCATCTTCCTTCATTGCAGTTCACCGTGCCCGCGTGGACCACGCCGCGCTTCGACTGGCAAGCCATCGTCAACATCGGGCTGCCGTTGATGGTGGTCGCACTGACCGGCCAGTGGGTGCCGGGCATGGCCGTATTGCGCAACAGCGGCTACACGCAGCATCGGCGGGACCGTTGATCGCCTGGTCGTCTGCGGTGTCCGCCGTGCTCGCGCCGTTCGGATGCCATGGCCTGAA
>DATBXG010000169.1:0-12169 GCA_036514415.1 Paraburkholderia sp. | reverse complement strand
CTTTCCATGCGGATCGGCGTGTAGTGCGCGCCGATGATGAACTCGGTCGAGCCGCCGCCGATGTCCACCACGAAGCGCTTACCCGCGCTCGCCGGCACCGAGTGCGCGGCGCCCGCATAGATGAGGCGCGCTTCTTCGCGCCCGGCGATCACTTCGATCGGGAAGCCGAGCGCGGCTTCCGCCTCGGTGAGGAACTCGCTCGCGTTCTTGGCGACGCGCAGCGTATTGGTGGCGACGGCGCGCACGTGGTCGGGATGAAAGTCGCGCAGGCGTTCGCCAAAGCGCTTGAGCGCGTCCCAGCCGCGGACCTGCGAGGCGCGGTCGAGCAGTTTGTCCTTCGAGAGGCCGGCCGCGAGCCGCACCGGTTCGCGCAGTGCATCCACCGGGTAGATCTGGCTGCCGGCGTCGGTTTCCTCGACGCGGCCTACGATCAGACGAAAGCTGTTCGATCCGAGATCAACGGCGGCAAGCAGGTGGGGATTGGTTACCATCAGGGGGGCGGGCTCCGTGCGTGCGTACATAGACGAACGCGCGGCCATACGGGCTTGCTGCTCCGCGGCCGCACTGTCCAAATGCGTCATTTTAAGCGTAGCCGACTTCACCATGTCGCTCCTCGCGCGGGTCAACCGGGGTGACTTTTACCCAGGGTGCATGTTCGCCACGCGACTTGTCGATTTCGTGAAATTGCGGCGTAGAATTTATGACACATCTAAAGTCACAATAAAGTCATATTACTGTGAGAATTTCCGAGCGTCCGTTCGAATCACTTCCCGACATTCCGTTTTCATTGCCAATGTCCATCCGCTATCCCCTACTTAATCGCGAACTGGGCATTCTGGGATTCAACGAGCGCGTGCTAGCACAGGCGTCCGATCCCGCCGTTCCTTTGCTGGAGCGCCTGCGCTTCATCTGCATCACCAGCAGCAACCTCGACGAATTCTTCGAGGTTCGCATGGCCGGGCTCCAGGAACAGATGCGCGACAACCCTGGCGCGCTCTCGCCCGACGGCATGTCGCTGCAGCACGTATACGACCTCGTGGTCGAGCGCGCGCAGCGTCTCGTGCATCGCCAGTACCGCATGCTGCACGACACCGTGCTGCCCGCGCTCGAACAGGAAGGCATCTACTTTCACGGCACCGATGCGTGGAACGAGGCGCAAACCGCCTGGGCGCGCAACTACTTCTTCGACGAACTGCTGCCCGTACTCACGCCGATCGGCCTCGATCCCGCTCATCCGTTCCCGCGCGTGCTCAACAAGAGCCTGAACTTCGTGGTCGAGCTCGAAGGTAAGGACGCCTTCGGGCGTCAGGCCGTGATGGGCATCGTGCAGGCGCCGCGCGCGCTGCCGCGCCTCGTGCGCATGCCGCAGGAACTCTCGGGCTTCCAGCATGGTTTCGTGCTGCTCGGCTCGCTGCTGCAGCGCTTCGTAGGCGAGCTGTTCCCGAGTCTCGTGGTGCGCAGCTGCAATCAATTCCGCATCACGCGCAACAGCGAACTCTTCGTCGACGAAGACGAAATCACCAATCTGCGCGTGGCGCTGCAGGGCGAGCTGCCCGCGCGGCACCTCGGCAATGCGGTGCGGCTCGAAGTGTCGGCGGAAACGCCCGCGCATCTCGTGAAGCGCCTGCTCGACGAAAGCGGCCTCAACGAAAAGGACGGCTATTTCGTCGATGGACCCGTGAATCTCGTGCGTCTCATGCAGTTGCCCGAGATGGTCGATCGCCCCGACCTCAAGTTCGTGCCGCACGTGCCCGCCATTCCGCAGCGCATCGCCGCGAACAGCAACATGTTCGACGTGATCGATCAGGGCGACGTGCTCCTGCATCATCCGTACGAGAGCTTCCAGCCCGTGCTCGAACTGCTGCTGCAGGCCGCGAACGATCCGAACGTGGTCGCGATCAAGCAGACGATCTACCGTACCGGCACCGACTCGCCGCTCATGGACGCGCTCATGCAGGCCGCGCGCAACGGCAAGGAAGTGACGGTGGTCGTGGAGCTGCTCGCGCGCTTCGACGAAGAGACCAATATCAACTGGGCCGCGCAGCTCGAAGCCGTGGGCGCGCACGTGGTGTACGGCGTGGTGGGTCACAAGTGCCACGCCAAGATGATGCTGATCGTGCGCCGCGTGCCCGTGAACGGCCGCATGGTGCTGCGCCGCTACGTGCACCTGGGCACCGGCAACTACCATCCGCGCACGGCGCGCCTTTACACCGACTTCGGCCTCATGACCTCGGAGCCGAAGATGTGCGAGGACGTTCACCACGTCTTCCAGCAGCTCACCGGCATCGGCGGCGAGCTGCAACTGCACGATCTGTGGCAGTCGCCGTTCACGCTGCACCCGAAGATGATCGAGGCGATCCGCGCCGAGGCCGAGGCTGCGCGCCAGGGCAAGAAAGCGCGCATCGTCGCGAAGATGAATGCCCTGCTCGAGCCTACGGTGATCGACGAGTTGTACGAAGCATCGCAGGCCGGCGTCAAGATCGACCTCATCATCCGTGGCGTGTGCTCGCTGCAGCCCGGCGTGCCGGGTCTCTCGGAGAACATCACGGTGCGCTCGATCGTCGGGCGTTTTCTCGAGCACCATCGCATCTACTACTTCTATGCGGGCGGCAAGGAAGACGTCTACCTGTCGAGCGCGGACTGGATGGATCGCAACCTGTTCCGCCGCGTCGAAGTGGCGTTCCCGATTCACGACCGCAGGCTCAAGCGCCGCGTGATCGCCGAAGGTCTCTCGTGCTTCCTCGGCGACAACCAGTCCGCGTGGCTCATGCAGAGCGACGGCCACTATCGCCGCCGCCGTGCTGGCAAGGCCGTGCGCAATGCGCAGTTGAACCTGCTCGCGAAGTTCTGTCCTTGATGGCTTGATGGACTGATCACGCCGGGCGAAAAAAAACCGCTTCCCAGGAAGCGGTTTTTTTATTCGCGGCGGCTGCGGCGCTTACACCGGCGCGGGCTGCCTTCTCGTCGTCCGCGCGCTCGGGAAGCGCACCGTGAACGTGCTGCCCCGCCCTTCCTCGCTCTTCACTTCGAGCGCCGCGTCGTGGCGTTGCAGCACGTGCTTGACGATCGCGAGGCCCAGCCCCGTACCACCCGTGTCGCGCGACCGGCTGCGATCCACGCGATAGAAGCGCTCGGTCAGGCGCGGAATATCGGCGGCTGGAATGCCCAGGCCGCTGTCGGTGACCGAGAACACCGCACTGCCTTGTTCCACGCGCCAGGCCAGATGCACCGAGCCGCCCTCCGGCGTATAGCGCACCGCATTGGTCGCGAGATTGCCGAGCGCGCTCAGGATTTCGGTTTCTGAGCCCGTGACGCTCAAACCGTCGTCGAAGTCGGTCGTGATGCGGTGATGGCCGCCCGAAAGGTTTTCCGCGTCCTCGCGCACGTGTCCGAGCACCGCGCGCATGTCGACTATCTGGTCGTCCGGCTGGCGCCCCTCGCCTTCGAGTTTGGCCAGCACCAGCAAGTCGGTGACGATGTGGCGCATGCGCGAAGCCTGTTGCTCCATCAGCTCCAGATAGCGGGTGCGCTCGGCTTCACCGAGCGGCAGCTCGCGCATCGTCTCGAGGAAGCCCGAGAGCACGGTGATCGGCGTCTTCAGTTCGTGCGAGACGTTGGCCACGAAGTCGCGCCGCATGGCGTCGGTGCGCTCGAGTTCGGTGATGTCCTGCGAGAGCACGAGCTTGCGATTTTCGCCGTACGGAAACACCTGCACCGAAATCACGTTCTGACGCTTCGCGCCCATGCCCCGCATGATGAGCATGTCGTTGTAGTCGTGCGAATTGAGGTAGCGCACGAAGTCGGGCTGGCGCACGAGATGCGTGATGTGCTGGCGCAGATCGCGCTTCGCGTCGAGACCGAAGTGAACTTCGGAGATCGCGTTGCACCACTCGATCTGATCGTGATCGTCGAGCATCGCGACGCCGTTGGGCGACGCCTGAATCGCCTGGATGAAGCGCGAATGCTGCTGCTCGACCTGGCGCACCTGGGCGTGCCAGCGCTTCGCGAGCTTGTGCAGACGGTAGTAGATTTCGCCCCAGATGCCGGGGGCGCTCGGCACTTCGCCGTAGACCGGCGCGTCGAGCAGGCGCCAGAGGCGCTGCTTGTGGAACGTGCTGAAGAGCATTTGCGCGAGCAGCGCCAGCACGGCCACGCCCAGCGCGATCTTGACGCCGAGGAGCGCACCAATGCCCGCGCAGACGAGCGCGAGCAACACGATCGATACAAGGGAGCGCGCCCAAATGATGTTCATGTTCCTGCGATCGAAGATAGTTACTGTCGGATGCGGGCACGCGACATCTTGCGGCCACCGCGCGAGTCGCGGCGGCTAACCGGCCACACTGCCCGGTGACTCACCCTGCGGCGCGGCCGTGGAACCTGCTCAGGCGCTCTTCGCGAGACGGTAGCCGCTGCCGCGCACCGTTTCGATCATAGCATCGCACCCCGCCGGCTTGAGCGCGGCACGCAGACGCTTGATGTGCACGTCGACCGTGCGCTCTTCCACGAACACGTGATCGCCCCACACCTGGTCGAGCAGTTGCGTGCGGCTGTGCACGCGCTCGGGGTGCGTCATGAAGAAGTGCAGCAGGCGGAACTCGGTCGGGCCGAGGTCGAGCTTGATCTCCGAGCCTTCGGCGGCCGCCGCCACGCGGTGCGTGGCCGGATCGAGCTTCAGGCCGTTGATGGCCACGACGTCTTCGGTGAGCTGTGGCGCACGGCGGCGCAGCACCGCCTTGATGCGCGCCATCAGTTCCTTGGGCGAGAACGGCTTCGTCACGTAGTCGTCGGCGCCGATCTCGAGGCCGAGCACCTTGTCCTGCTCGTCGCCGCGCGCGGTCAGCATGATGATCGGAATATGCTTCGTGCGCTCGTTGTTGCGCAGGTCGCGCGCGAACGTGACGCCGGACTTGCCCGGCAACATCCAGTCGAGCAGGATGAGATCGGGCAGCACGTCGCTGATCAGGTTCTGCGCCTGCTCCGCGTTGTAGGCGCGGATCGGGCAGTGGCCTGCGTGCTGCAGGTTCACCGAAATCAGCTCGGAAATAGCGGGCTCATCTTCGATGACGAGAATGCTGCTAGGCATCGGCACCTCTTGACCTAGTTACCTGTTGAATTAGCTGAGCGCTTCGCGTTCGAGCGCGTCGCGCGACTTGTGCCGCACGTCGGTGCCCTTCACGATGTAGATGATGAATTCCGCGATGTTCTTCGCGTGGTCGCCGATCCGCTCGATCGCCTTGGCGATGAACAGATAGTCGAGGCCCACCGAGATCGTGCGCGGGTCTTCCATCATGTAGCTCACGAGCTTGCGCACGAAGGCGCGGAATTCCTCGTCGATTGCCTTGTCGTCGCGCACGATCTGCGCGGCGGCCACGGTGTCGAGGCGCGCGAACGCGTCGAGCGCGCGGCGCAGGATCGACACGGCCATCTCACCCGAAACCTTGATCTCGGCGATGTTGACGGCGCGCGAAGCGCCGTCTTCCATCAGGCGCTTCGTGCGCTTGGCGATCTTCTCGGCTTCGTCGCCGGCGCGCTCGAGGTTCGTGATCGTCTTGGAGATCGCGAGCACGAGGCGCAGGTCGCGCGCGGCCGGCTGGCGGCGCGCGATGATGTTGCTGCACTCCTCGTCGATCTCGACTTCCATCGTGTTGACGCGGTCTTCAGCGGCGATCACGCGCTCGGCGGCGGCGCCGTCGAACTCGTTCAGGGCCTGCATCGCCGTGATGATCTGCGATTCGACGAGGCCGCCCATTTCGAGCACCTTCGACGAAATGAGATTGAGGTCGGCGTCGAACTGGCTGGACAGGTGTTTGTCGGACATGATTTCCTCCCTGCGTCGTCGGTCAGCCGAAACGGCCGGTGATGTAGTCTTCCGTTTCCTTGCGGACCGGCTTGATGAAGATCTTCTCGGTGTCGCCGAATTCGATCAGCTCGCCGAGATACATATACGCAGTGTAGTCCGAGCAACGCGCGGCCTGCTGCATGTTATGGGTGACGATCACCACGGTGTAGTCGGCCTTCAGCTCGGCGATCAGCTCTTCGATGCGGCCCGTCGAAATCGGGTCGAGCGCCGAGCACGGCTCGTCGAGCAGCAGCACTTCGGGGCGGATCGCAATGCCGCGCGCGATGCACAGGCGCTGCTGCTGGCCGCCCGAGAGGCCGTAGCCGCTCTGGCCCAGCTTGTCCTTCACTTCGTTCCAGAGCGCAGCCTTGGTGAGCGCCCACTCGACGCGGTCATCCATTTCCGGGCGCGAGAGCGATTCGAACATCTTCACGCCGAACGCGATGTTGTCGTAAATCGACATCGGGAACGGGGTCGGCTTCTGGAACACCATGCCGATGCGCGCGCGCAGGAGCGAGATGTCGCGCTTCGTCGTGAGCAGGTTCTCGCCGTCCATGACGATCTCGCCCTCGGCGCGCTGCTCCGGATAGAGCGCGTACATCTTGTTGAAGGTGCGCAGCAGCGTGGACTTGCCGCAGCCCGACGGGCCGATGAACGCCGTCACCTTGCCTTCGGGAATCTGCAGGTTGATGTTCTTCAGGGCGTGATACTTGCCGTAGAAGAAGTTCAGGTCCTTCACGTCGATCTTCGGCGCGCCGAGCGCCTGCGGGTGCGCGTTCTGGGCGGGATCCGCAGGTTGAAAACCCGCTGCCGGCGACACAGCTTGCCCGGCGCTCTTGAGGTGACTCTCTGCCATGTTCATCGGGTACTCCGCCCTGGATTACTTGTTCGAAAAGACCGTGCGCGCGAGGATATTCAGACCCAGCACGCCCAGCGTGATCAGGAAAACGCCGGCCCACGCAAGCGATTGCCACTGCGCAAACGGGCTCATCGCAAACTTGAAGATCGTGACCGGCAGGTTCGCGATCGGTTGATTCATGTTCGCGCTGAAGAACTGGTTCGACAGCGCCGTAAAGAGCAGCGGAGCGGTTTCGCCGGCGATACGGGCGACCGCCAGCAGCACGCCCGTCACGATGCCAGCGATCGAAGCCTTCAGCGTGATCGACATCACCATCTTCCACTTCGGCGTGCCGAGGGCGAAAGCCGCTTCGCGCAGGTTGTTCGGCACGAGCTTGAGCATGTTCTCGGTCGTGCGGATCACGATCGGGACCTGCAGCAGCGCGAGCGCGATCGCGCCGGCCCAGCCGCTGAAGTGCCCCATCTTCGCGACCACGAGCGCGTAGACGAACAGGCCCACGACGATCGAAGGCGCCGACAGCAGAATGTCGTTGATGAAGCGCGTGACGCTCGCGAGCCAGCCCTTCTGGCCGTATTCGGCGAGATAGATGCCCGCGAGAATACCGATCGGCGTGCCGACGAAGGTCGCGAGCGCAACGAGCAACAGGCTGCCGACGATGGCGTTGGCGAGACCGCCGCCATCGGTGTTCGGCGGCGGCGTGGACTGCGTGAACAACTCCACCGAAAGACCGCCGATGCCAAGCGAAAGCGTCGTGTAGAGAATCCACACGAGCCAGATCAGGCCGAACGCCATTGCGGCGAGCGAGCACGTGAGCGCGATCGCGTTGGTCACGCGGCGACGGCGTTGCAGCTTGCCGCGCATGCGCTCCAGTTCGGGTCCGTAAATCGCACCCGGAATCTTCATCAGCGGTTCGCTCATCGCGCACCCTCCGCTTTTTCAAGGCGCAGCAACATGAGCTTCGAGATCGAGAGCACGATGAACGTAATCACGAACAGGATCAGGCCGAGTTCCATCAGCGCGGCCGTGTGCAGGCCCGGACTCGCTTCCGCGAACTCGTTGGCGAGCGCCGAGGTGATGCTGTTGCCCGGAGAAAAGAGCGACACGTTGTCGAGCAGGTTCGTATTGCCGATCACGAACGTGACGGCCATCGTCTCGCCGAGCGCGCGGCCGAGGCCGAGCATCACGCCACCGATCACGCCGGTCTTGGTGAAGGGCAGCACGATCTTCCACATCACTTCCCAGGTCGTGCAGCCGATGCCGTAGGCCGACTCCTTGAGCAGCACGGGCGTGACTTCGAACACGTCGCGCATGACCGAGGCGATGTACGGAATGACCATGATCGCAAGGATCACGCCGGCGCACAGAATGCCGATGCCGATGGGCGCGCCCTGGAACAAGGCGCCGACGATCGGCATGCCGCCCAGCAGCGAGCCGAGAGGCTTTTCGAACCATTGCGCGAAGATCGGCGCAAACACGAGCAGACCCCACATACCGTAGACGATCGACGGGATGGCGGCGAGCAGCTCGATGGCGATGCCGAGCGGCCGGCGCAGCCACGCAGGCGAAAGCTCGGTGAGGAAGAGCGCAATGCCGAAGCTCACGGGCACGGCAATGATGAGCGCGATGAGCGAGGTGGCGATCGTGCCGTAGATGGGCACGAGCGCGCCGAACTGCTCGCTGGGAGGATCCCAGTCGGCAGTCCAGAGGAATGCGAGACCGAACTTCTGCATCGTCGGCAACGAGGCGACGATCAGCGAAACGATGATGCCGCCGAGCAGCAGCAAGGTGACGATGGCGGCGAGGCGTGCGAGACCGCCAAAAATGATGTCCCCTGCCGGGCTGGGCGCTCTTTGCTGCGCAGCGCTGCCGGGCGGGTTCGACACGAGCGGGACGTCGGACATGGTGACCTGGGTTCCATTTGCCGCGAGCCCGGGGCTCACGACGTTGACGCAGCCGTGGGACTGCAGATCGCCCGACTTCCGGCCGTTAATACGGACGACCGAGCCGGAAGGCGGGCGGCACATCATGGACAGCGCGGATTCAGGCAAGCCACAAGCGAACAGGCCGCGCGCGTCACGCGGCGGCCTTTTTTACGCTTGCCTGACGCCTTGCTTACTCGGCGACCGGCTTGCCGCTTGCGTCCTTGACCTTCTCCTTCCACTGCGCCTTGATTTCGCTCACGACCGACGGCGGCAGCGAGATGTAGTCGAGGCTGTCAGCAGCCGGCGTGCCATTCTTGAACGCCCAGTCGAAGAACTTGAGCGTTTCCTTGCCCTGCTCCGGCTTGTCCTGTGCGGTGTGCAGCAGCACGAAGGTCGCGCCGACGACCGGCCATGCGTCCTTGCCCGGCTCGTTCGTGAGGATCTGGTAGAACGACTTCTTCCAGTCTGCGCCGGCGGCCGCTGCCTTGAACGTTTCGGTATCCGGCTGAACAACCGCGCCCGACTCGTTCTTCATGGCAGTGTAGACCATGTGGTTTTGCTTGGCGTACGCCCACTCGACGTAGCCGATGGCGCCCGGCAGACGTTGAACGAAGGCTGCGACGCCGTCGTTGCCCTTGCCACCCGTGCCCGTCGGCCAGTTCACGGTCGTGCCTTCGCCGACCTTGCTCTTCCAGTCGGGGCTGACCTTCGAGAGGTAGTTCGTCCAGATGAAGCTGGTGCCCGAACCATCGGCGCGGCGGACCACGGCGATGTCGAGGTCAGGCAGCTTGACCTTCGGGTTCAGTGCGACGATGGCCGGATCGTTCCACTTCTTGATCTTGCCGAGGTAGATGTCGCCGAGCACCGGGCCCGACAGCGTGATTTCACCAGCCTTGATGCCCGGCACGTTGATCGCCGGCACGACGCCGCCGACCACCGTCGGGAACTGGAACAGACCGGCCTTGGCCAGATCTTCGTCCTTCAGCGGGGCGTCGGAGCCCGCGAAATCGACGGTCTTGGCCTGGATCTGCTTGATACCGCCCGACGAGCCGATACCCTGGTAGTTCACCTTGCCGCCGCCCGACTTTTGATAGGCATCCGCCCATTTCGTGTAGATCGGTGCTGCGAACGTGCTGCCCGCGCCAGTGATGTCAGCAGCGTGGGCTGCGATCGCGAAGAGCGCGCCAGCAACGCCAGCGAGCGCGGTTTGCATCAATTTCATGAGGCCTCCAGTGTGTGAGCGGATGAACGACACCGCGAAGCTTAGGGGGTCTCTGTGACAGTACCGTGACGATTCATGAAGCGAACGTGACAGTTCGATTACTGGCTGAAAGGCGCTGGATGGCGCGAAGAATGCATGCGGATTGGCTAATTCCGGCGCGCCCTGCAAGGGTAGTGACAGCTGGGAAGGCCGACCGGCGGGCGTTTGACGGCGGCCAGGGGTCTGACGAGAAAATCTTCGAGGCATTCCTCGAATGAGGTTTGCAAACCTGTTTATTATGTTTTAAACGTTTGCCTGGAATCGTTGCGCAGCCGAAAGAACCACAAAAAAAGATGCGCGCGATGCCGGCGTCCGGTATCGCGCGCATGGGATCGGTATGCGACCGACCGGGCCTGGCTGACGATCACGCAATCGAACGCTTGACCACGCCGGCGATCGCCTCAGCGTAATGCACCGCGTCGCGCTCCTCGCGGGCCTCGACCATCACGCGCAGCACCGGCTCGGTGCCCGAGGCGCGGATCAGCACGCGGCCCTTGCCCTTCAGTTCCGCCTCGGCCGCGGCGATCGACTGCTGGATCCCGGCGTTGCCTTTCCAGTCGGCGCCCTGCGCAATACGCACATTGATGAGCTTCTGCGGGAACAGCGTCACGCCGTCGAGCAGTTGCGCCAGCGTCTGGCCGCTGCGCTTCATTGCGGCGAGCACGAGCAGCGCCGAGACGATGCCGTCGCCGGTCGTGTGGCGGTCCAGCGAGAGGATGTGGCCCGAACCTTCCGCGCCGAGCTGCCAGCCGTGCTCGCGCAGTTGCTCCAGCACGTAGCGGTCACCCACGTTCGCACGCACGAACTGCACCCCAAGACGCTCGAGCGCCTGCTCGACCGAGAGATTGGTCATGAGCGTGCCCACCGCGCCTTCCACCTTGCCGTCGGTCGCGATGCGGTCCTTCACGAGCACGTAGAGCAGCTCGTCGCCGTTGTAGAGGCGCCCTTGTGCATCCACCACCTGGAGACGGTCGGCGTCGCCATCGAGCGCGATGCCGAGATCGGCGTGATTCGCGCGCACCGCGCGCACGAGCGCGTCGGGCGCGGTCGCGCCCACGCCGTCGTTGATGTTGAAGCCATTCGGCGAGACGCCGATCGGAATCACGTCCGCGCCCAGCTCGTGGAACACGTGCGGCGCGATGTCATAGGCCGCGCCGTTGGCACAGTCGATCACGAGCTTCAGCCCGCGCAGGTTGAACGCCTGCGGGAACGTGCTCTTGCAGAATTCGATGTAGCGCCCGCCCGCGTCGTGCAGGCGTCGGGCGCGGCCAAGCTGCTCGGAAGGCGCGCAGTCCAGAGGCTGCTCGAGTTGCTCCTCGATCTGCGTCTCCACTTCGTCGGGAAGCTTGTTGCCGTCGGCGGAGAAGAACTTGATGCCGTTGTCGTAGTAGGGATTGTGCGATGCGCTGATCACGACGCCCGCGGCGAGCCGCAGCGCGCGCGTGAGATAGGCGATGCCGGGTGTCGTCATCGGGCCGGCCAGCATCACGTCGATGCCAGCCGCCGAAAGCCCGGCTTCCAGCGACGCCTCGAGCATATAGCCCGAAATGCGCGTGTCCTTGCCGATCAGCACGGACGGCCGCGGCCCCGAGGCCGCCGCCGAGCCCGCGAGCACCTTGCCCGCGGCGTAGCCCAGCCGCAGCACGAAATCGGGCGTGATCGGCGCCTCGCCAACCTTGCCGCGCACCCCATCAGTTCCGAAATAACGACGTCCCATCTTTCTATCCCTCGGTTTGGTGCTGCCTTGTACTGTAGTGTGGCCGCCAGGATCTGCTCCGGTGCATTTCGCGCCGGCAAGCGTCCTTCCGGCCAGTGGCTCAGCCTCGCGCGGCCTGCGCGCCGCCAGCCATCGCGTCGCGCATCGCCGCCCAGACCTTGAGTGCGTCCACGGTGGGCGCGACGTCGTGCACGCGAATGATCGCCGCGCCCCGCTCTGCCGCGCAGACGGCTGCCGCCACGCTCGCGGCCACGCGCTCGGGCGCGGGCCGGTTCACGAGTGCGCCGAGCATCGATTTACGCGACATGCCGGCGAGTATCGGATACGGCGCGACGCCGCGCGCGACCTCGGGCGCCGTCTCGGGCAGGTGCGCGAGCAGCGCGTAATTGTGCTCGACCACCGACTTGCCGAAGCCGAAGCCCGGATCCACGCTGATACGCGCTTTCGCCACGCCCGCCGCTTCGAGTTCGGCGCAACGCTGCGTGAGAAATTCGCGCACCTCGCGCACGACGTCCACATAGTCGGGCTCGCCCGCCTGCATCGTCTGCGGCTCGCCGAGCATGTGCATCAC
>DATBXG010000168.1:0-8277 GCA_036514415.1 Paraburkholderia sp. | reverse complement strand
GCGGGCGTGCCGATCGCGTCCGCCGTGCCCGCCTCGCTCGACGCTTACGGCTGGCTCGTCGACGGCATGTTCGGCATCGGTCTTGCGCGCGGACTCGAAGGCGTGTTCGGCGAGCTTGCCGAGCGGCTTTCGGCGCGCGCGCGCACCCACGGCCATGTGTTCGCGCTCGACGTGCCGAGCGGCCTCGACAGCGACACCGGCAACGTCGTCGGCAACGGCCCGGCCGTGCGCGCCACCCATACGGTGACTTTCATCGCCGCGAAGCCCGGCCTTTACACCGGCGTTGGGCGCGACTACGCAGGCGCCGTCGCCGTCGCGCCGATCGGCATCGACACGGAAGGCACGCCGGCCGCCGTGCGCCTGAACGCGCCGCCGATGTTCGCCGCCGGGTTGCCCGCGCGCGACTTCGCGACCCACAAGGGCACGTTCGGCACGCTCGCCGTCGTGGGCGGCGACACGGGCATGTGCGGCGCGCCGATTCTCGCAGCGCGCGCGGCGCTCCTCACCGGCGCGGGCAAAGTCCATGTCGGTTTTCTCGGCAGCGACGCGCCGCCCTACGACGCCCCTCACCCCGAACTCATGCTGCACGCGGCCGCGAGGCTCGCGCTTGGCGCGATGGACGCCGTGACGGCAGGCTGCGGCATGGGCGGCAGCGCGTCGGCGCGCCAGCTCGTGGACGCGATCCTGCGCCTTCAGGCCCCAGTGCTGCTCGACGCCGACGCGCTCAATCTCGTCGCGCGCGACGAGGCGCTCGCGGCGCACGTCGCCCAGTCGGCCACCGCGCGCGGCGCGCCTTGCGTGCTCACGCCGCATCCGCTCGAAGCGGCGCGGCTGCTTGCCTGCGACACCGCAGCGGTGCAGCGCGACCGCCTCGCGGCGGCGCGCGCGCTGGCCGCCCGTTACGCGGCCGTCGCCGTGCTCAAGGGCAGCGGCACCGTGATCGCCGCGCCCGATGGCCGCATCGCCATCAATCCCACCGGCAATGCGGGCCTCGCGACGGGCGGCACCGGCGATGTGCTCGGCGGCATGATCGGCGCACTCCTGGCCCAGCGCGTGCCGCCCTACGAGGCGGCGCTGGCAGGCGTCTACCTGCATGGCCTCGCCGCCGACGCCCTGTGCGCACAAGGCGACGGTCCCGCCGGCCTCACCGCAGGCGAACTCGCGCCGATGGTGCGCAAGCTCATGAACCGGCTCTTCTACGCGCCGAATTACAAAGCCTGACGCGTCGCGCAGCGTGCCGCACGCCCGTTCGCGCGGCACGCCGCTTGCTTTCCCGCCATATTCGATGCGCCGCGCGCACGCGCCGCCTCCGCTAGCGCCACGACGCTGCGCAGTGTCGCGCGAGGCCGCTATACTGATCCTCCGCACGCCGCCTCTCACCCGGGGCGGCCCGTGCTTCCCCGCGGCGCGCGAAGCGCGCGTTCGGCCAGACCGGCGAACCGCACCTGCCGCCCTCCATTCGTGATCCCTCGCTGGACGAACATGACGAATCCGCTCCCCGCCTGGTCCGCGCTACAGACGCATTACGAACAGATCCGCGACGAAAAGCTGCGCGACTGGTTCGCCCCCGCCAACGACCCCGCGCCGACGCGCGCCGAACGCTTCACGTTCGCCGGCGCCGGTCTCGCCGCCGACTTCTCGAAAAACCGCATCACCGACGCCACGCTCGAGCTGCTCGTGCAGCTCGCTCGCGAAGCCGGCGTCGAAGCGCGCCGCGACGCCATGTTCAAGGGCGAAGTCGTGAATCCGACCGAAGGCCGCGCGGCGCTGCACACCGCCTTGCGTGCCACCGAAGCCGACGCGCCGTTCCATGCGCAGATCCTCGCCGAGCGCGCGAAGATGGCGAAGTTCGCCGACGCCGTGCGCAGCGGCGCGTGGACCGGCTACACGGGCAAACGCATTCGCCACGTCGTGAATATCGGCATCGGCGGCTCGGACCTCGGGCCGAAGATGGTCGTGCACGCGCTCAAGCATCTCGAGCTGCCCGAGATCACCTCGCACTTCGTCTCGAACGTCGATGGCGCGGACCTGTGGCGCACGATCGAAGACATCGACCCGGAAGAGACGCTGGCGATCATCGTTTCGAAGACCTTCACGACGCTCGAAACCATGACCAACGCGCTGTCGATGCGCGACTGGTTCGTGCAACACGGCTGCCCCGAAAGCGAACTGGCGAAACACTTCGTGGGCGTCTCGGCCAATCCGGCCGAGGTCGTGAAGTTCGGCATCGCGCAAGAGAACGTGTTCGAGATGTGGGACTGGGTGGGCGGCCGCTATTCGCTGTGGTCGGCCGTGGGCCTCTCGATCATGATCGCCATCGGGCCGCAGCAGTTCGACGAACTGCTCGCCGGCGCGCACGACATGGACAAGCACTTCCGCGAAGCGCCGCTCGAGAAGAACCTGCCCGTGCTGCTCGGCATGATCGGCATCTGGTATCGCAACTTCTTCGGCTCGCAAAGCTATCTCGTGGCCCCGTACTCCGAAGCGCTGCACTATCTGCCGTCGTATCTCCAGCAGCTCGAAATGGAGAGCAACGGCAAGTCGGCGCGGCTCGACGGCAAGTTCGTGGACTACGCAACGTCCGCGGTCACCTGGGGCGAGCCCGGCACGAACGGCCAGCACGCGTTCTTCCAGATGCTGCATCAGGGCCCGACGATCGTGCCGATCGATTTCATCGCCGTGCTCACGCCCGAGCATCCGCTGGCCGACCATCATCCGAAGCTGCTTGCGAACTGCTTCGCGCAGAGCGAGGCGCTGATGCTGGGCCGCACCGAGGAAGAAGCGCGCAAGATCGCGGGGCCGGACAAGCCCGAACTCGTGCCGCACATCATGTTCCCCGGCAACCGCCCGACCTCCACGCTGCTCGTCGACGCCCTCACGGCGCGCTCGCTCGGCGCGATCATCGCGCTCTACGAGCACAAGGTGCTCGTGCAGGCTTCCGTGTGGAACATCAATCCGTTCGACCAGTGGGGCGTGGAGCTCGGCAAGATTCTCGGCAAGGTGGTCGAGGCCGACCTCACCGCGCCGGGCGCCGACATGAAGGCGCACGATTCGTCGACGGCCGCGCTGATTGCGCGCGCCCGTGCGGCGCTCGAGCGTTAAATCGCGATGATCCGGCGTGCGCACGCGCTGCGCACGCCGTTCGCTGGCTGGCGGGTTCGTTCGGCGCTAGCGCCCCGCTTCGACGTTGCTCGGGTCGCTCGTGTTGCGTGCAGCGCCAACGCCATGCGACGCGTTGGCGACGCGGTGGCCTGCCTCGATCGTGACGATGGTGTCGCAACGCTGCGCAAGATCGATATCGTGTGTGACGAGCACGAGCGTCGCCCCGTTGGCGCGATTGAGCTCGAACATCAGGTCGATCACGGCGCGGCCCGTGGCGGCGTCGAGGCTGCCGGTGGGCTCGTCGGCGAACAGCACGGCCGGGTGCGTCACGAACGCGCGGGCGAGTGCCACGCGCTGCTGCTCGCCGCCCGAAAGCAGCTTCGGGTAGTGTTGCGTGCGCTCGGCAAGGCCCACGCGTTCGAGAAGCGCGCGCGCGCGGGCGAAAGCATCGCGCGTCGACATGCCGCCCTGCAGTTCGAGCGGCAGCGCGACGTTCTCCAAAGCGGTGAGGTGCGGCATCAGCTGGAACGACTGGAACACGAAACCCACCGAACCGTTGCGCAGCGCCGCGCGCTGGTCTTCGGCCATGCCCGTGAGTTCGTGGCCGAGCAGGCGCACGGAGCCCGCGCTCGCGCTGTCGAGGCCGGCCAGCAGGCCAAGCAGCGTCGACTTGCCGGACCCGGAGGCGCCGACGATCGCCACGCTGCCGCCCGCGTGCACGGTGAGGTCGATGCCGTCGAGGATCGTCAGCTCGCCCGTGGCGTCGGTGACGCGCTTGCACAAACCCCGTACTTCGATGACTGGATCGCTATTCATTCGCACATGATGACGCACAGGTTAGCTGTGAACCAGAAGCGCGCCGCGCGGCGCACCGTCCTTTCCCGCGCCGTGTCCCGTTTCAGCGCGTTTGTCTCCATCGCCACCTTGACTGCGGCTGCCTTGTCTGGCGCGGCGCCTGGCACGATCGGCACGTCCGGCACCGCACTCGCCGCCACGCCCGTCCCCACGGCCAACGCGGCGACGAACCCCGCCGCCACGGCAAAGCCGACCATCGTCGTGCTCGGCGACAGCCTTTCCGCCGAGTACGGCCTGCCGCGCGACACGGGCTGGGTGGCCTTGCTGCGCCAGCGGCTCGCAAGCGAGCGGATCGATTATAGCGTCGCGAATGCGAGCATCAGCGGGGACACGACGAGCGGTGGACTCACGCGCCTGCCGCTCGTCATGCAGCGCATGAAGCCCTCGATCGTGATCATCGAGCTGGGCGCGAACGACGCGCTGCGCGGCGTGCCGCTCGCCACGACCCAGAGCAATCTGCGCGCCATCGTCGCGCAGATCCGCCAGGGCGACGCGAAGCCGGTGCTGGTGGGCATGTACGTGCCGCCCAACTACGGGCCCGATTACACCCGGAACTTCCACGCCATCTACGAAACGCTTGCGAAGGAACTGAACGTGCCCCTCATTCCTTTCCTGCTCGCCGGCCTCGCCGACAAACCCGAACTCTTCCAGGCCGATCAGATCCACCCCACCCAGCAGGCACAGCCATTGCTGCTCGATAACGTGTGGCCGACGCTCAAGCCGCTGCTTGGCAGCGGCGCGCGGCACTGAGGCGGTAACCGGGCAAATCGCAGCAAATCGCCGGGCAAACCTGCAGGCGTCCTCACCGGACGCCCATTCTCCGGGCTCCGCCCGCTGGAGCGGTCAAGCCGCTCGCGCCCCTCAGGCAGCATGGCCACCTCTCGCATCAGACGAGTGAGCCGGCTGGCCGCACCGTCTGAATCCGACCGACCCTGACCGGAGGGATGAAGCGTGAAATATTTACCTCTCATTGTCGTAACGGCAGCCCTTGCCGCCTGCGCCAATCAGCCCATGCCAAGCGGAGCACAGTCCGTCGGCACCAGCCAGCAACCGCCTGCGACCGTCGCACAATGCATCGCGCAAAAGTGGGCCGATAAATCGCAGCAGAAGGTCGTCTCGCAGTCCGTGCTCGCCAACGGCCAGGCAGTCGACGTCTACGTTCCTGGTCAACAGCCGCCCAACGGTGCGGCGGCAACGGTGCGCCCGGCGTGGAGCGCCAGCGCGAAGACGTGGGTCGGCTTCCGCTCCGGCGGCGGCGCGGGCGGCGACGCGACCGGCGACATCAGCGCCTGCCTCTGAGTTCGCACGTCAGAACGCAAAAGCCCCGCGATTTTCGCGGGGCTTTTGTTGTGCCGGCGTCAGGTGCCGGCGGACCTGGCCAGGCTGCTTACTGGCCGCCGTCGCCGGACTGGTCCGACGACGAACCGAGCGAGCCGTAGAACTTGACCTTCGAGCGCTCGCGCAGCGAGTCGAGGTAGGACTGCACCTGCGACTGGCCGCCCACCTGGGCAAGCTGCTGCTGCGCGGCTGCGAGCCGCGGGCCGTCTGCAGCCTGACCGTTGATCACGCTGTTCACGCGGTAGATCGCATAGCCGTCGTTGCCGAGATCGACGCCCACATAGGCAGGCAGCTTCTGCGCATCGGCCTTGAACACCGCCGAAAGCGCGGTGGGCGGCAGACCCTGGGCATCGTTGCGCGACACCTTGAGCGCCGAAGAAAAGCCATCGGTCGACTTCGACTTCTGGAGGTCCGCGAGCTTCGCCTCGCCGTCCTTGTGCGCCATTTCGGCCGCCTGCTGCGCGACCACCTTCTTGCGCACGGCGTCCTTGACGGCGGCGAACGCGGGCACGGCGGCCGGCTGGTAGTTCGTCACGTGCGCGGAGATCAGCGTGTTGTTGCCGACGTCGATCGCCTGGGTGTTGTTGTGCTGATTCACCGAGTCGCTCGCGAACACGGCGTCGAGGAACTTCTGGTTGTTCAGCGGGCTGTCCGGCGGCAACGAGGCGTTCGGCTTCGGCGTGACCGTGGCCGTCTGGATCGTCAGCTTGTACTTGTCGGCGGCCGGCTGCAGGGTCTTGGCCTGTTCGTAGACCACCGACGTGAAGCCGTCATTCGCATCGGCGAGCAGCTTCGCGGCCTTCTGCGCCTTCACTTCGTTCGCGATCTGCGCCTTCACGTCGTCGAACGGCTTCGTGGTCGCCGGCTTCAGGTCCGTGACCTTGACGATGTGATAGCCGAAGTCCGACTGGACCACGCCGCTGATTTCGTCTTTCTTGAGCTTGAAGACCGCATCGTCGAACGCCTGACCGCCTGCGATCATGCCCGGGCCGAAGTAGCCGAGGTCGCCGCCCTTCGAGGCCGAACCCGGATCCTGCGATTCCTTCTGCGCGATCTGTGCGAACTGATCCGGATGCGCCTTCACTTCGGCGAGGATCGTCTCGGCCTTCTGCTTCGCCGCGTTGCGCACGTCGGCGCTCGCGTCCTTCGGCACCGTGATCAGGATGTGGCTCGCGCGCACTTCTTCCTGCGTGCGGTAGTGCGCGATGTTGTCGTCGTAGTACTTCTTGAGATCGGCGTCGCCCGGCTGCACGTTGGCGGCGACGGTCGCCGCCGAGAGCACGAGATACTGGATCTGCGCCGTAGCCGGCGTGGCGAAGGCGTTCTTGTTCGCGTCGTAGTACGCCTGCAACTGCGCGTCGGTCGGCTGGACCCTGGCCGCATAGTCGCTCGCGTGGAACGCGAGGCCCTGCACGTCGCGCTGCTGCTCCGAAAGCCCGGTCAGCTGCTGCGCGAGCGCCTTGGGCGTGAACGCGGTGCTGATGATCGACGCGGGCAGTTGCTGCATGGCGAGGCTATAGCGCACGCGCTCGTCGTACTGCTCGGGCGTCATGCCCTGCATGGCGAGCAACTGCTTGTACTGGTCGAGATTGATCGTGCCGTCGGGCTTCTTGAGCGACGAGATCACCGGGTCGGAGAGCAGCGCGCGGCGCACGGCGTCGTCCGAGGCGGTGAGATGCAGGCGCTGCGTTTCGTCCACGAGCACGCGCTGCTGGATCAGTCCGTCGAGGATGTCCTTGCGGTGCTGGGGCGTGTCGAACATGCTGGCGTCGAACTGCGCGCCCATGACCTGGCGGGCCTGGTCGAGCTGCTGGCGCGCGGCGTTGTCATATTCGGCACGCGTGATCTTGTGTCCGTTGACGCTCGCGACGTTCGCGCTTTCATCGAAGAAGCCGCGGAAACCTTGAATACCGACGAAGCCCAGCCCTGGCAGAACGACCAGGAGCAGCATGAACATCATCAGGCGTTTGTGATTGCGGAAAAAGTCGAGCATGCGTGACCAGACGTTGAGGGCGCCAAAAAATGGAACGCCCGATATTACAACAGCGGCCAACAAAAAAGGCGAACCGGAGTTCGCCTTCTTGTCGAGATATCCTTGGCGGAGCGGACGGGACTCGAACCCGCGACCCCCGGCGTGACAGGCCGGTATTCTAACCAACTGAACTACCGCTCCGTGCGGTTTGCGCGACGTACTGGAACTGAAGCTGTGGTGGGTGCTGAGAGGCTCGAACTCCCGACCTACGCCTTGTAAGGGCGCCGCTCTACCAACTGAGCTAAGCACCCAGCTTCATGCTTTCCTGCGCCGCGACTTCTGCTGCGCCACCCATCAGGTAGCGAGCCCGCTAGTTTAGCGCATCCTTCAGCGCTTTACCAGGCCTAAATTTGGGCACCTTCGCCGCCTTGATCTTGATCGCGTCGCCAGTACGCGGATTGCGGCCCGTGCGCGCGGTACGCTTGCCGACGGCGAACGTGCCGAAGCCGACGAGCGTGACCGAGCCGCCCTTCTTGAGTGTCCCTTTGACGCCGCCGATCACGGCGTCGAGTGCGCGTCCCGCAGCCGCCTTCGAAATGTCGGCTTGTTGCGCGATATGGTCAATCAATTCGGTTTTATTCATTCCAGCCCCCGAGAATGTGTTTGGGTAAACGTAAGAAAGAAGCTCAACTTATTGGATAGACGTCCCCGGCATAGCGCGGGGCCCGCTCATTTAACGGGGCCGTAAGTGCCGTGTCAAGCGGGGTTGAGCCTGATTCGACGCGGGTTTCGAGGGAATATTCGAGGGAGTACTCGAACATGTGGGAAAAGGCAAAAAAGACCGTTGGTTGTCATCACAACGTCAAAAATTGTGACGCAAACAAAAAAGCCCGCGGGCATGCCGCGGGCTTTTTGGGGTCCAACGCGCCGCGCATGAGCGCGGCTTGTTGAAGGCGTACTGAAGGCTTAGTGCTTGACGACTTCCGTCGCGCCGGCGTCCTTCGATTCGG
>DATBXG010000167.1:0-8836 GCA_036514415.1 Paraburkholderia sp. | reverse complement strand
CGCCTTTGCCATTCGCGCTACAATAGATACAAATTGTAGATACAAGCGGAGGCACAAATGGACATCGCGAAGATTTTCAAGCACGGCGGGTCGCAGGCTGTCCGGCTCCCCAAGGAGTTCCGCTTCGAGACGGCGGAAGTGCGTATACGCCGTCACGGCGCGGCCGTCATACTCGAGCCGGTACCGCAGGACTGGGCCTGGCTCACTCCGCTGATCGGCCCGATCGATGCCGACTTCGAGGCAGATGCCACCACGCAACCGGCAGAACAAGTGCGGCCTGACCTGGACTTGTTCGAATGAAATATCTGCTGGACACGAATGCCGTAATCGCAATCCTCAAGGGTGATCCGGCTGTGACGGGGCGCTTGCGCGCACACCTGCCGAGCGATTTCGGACTCCCTTCGATCGTCGTGCACGAACTCTATTACGGCGCCTATAAAAGCCAGCGAGCAGCCGAAAATCTGGCTCGCGTCGAAGCACTGCAATTCGAGATCGTACCGTTCGACGCAGAAGACGCGCAGCACGCTGGCGAACTGAGTGCACAACTTGCGGCCGCCGGTACGCCAATCGGTCCGTATGACGCGTTGATCGCCGGACAGGCGCGCGCTCGTGGGTTGGTGCTCGTCACACACAATGTGCGCGAATTTGCACGCGTGAATGAGTTGCAAGTTGAAGACTGGCAGGCTAATGCCTGAAGTCGATACCAGAGTTGATACCCGAATTGTCACGGTCAGCGGCGCCAGGCACGAGCCACGATTCGCCATGACGGGGGTCGAATCGCATTTCATCGCAGCGGCGCCGCACTTGCCCGGCACACAGTCCGAGGCAAGACCAGGGTCCACGCACCGCGACCTCGCATCCCGCTTACGCTAAAATACGCGTTTCCCCTTTTTCAAAATTACGCCGCTAGCCGCGCCTGCCGGAAACGCATTCCGGGTCGCGACAACCGGCCTCGCTCGCGCGTCATGCTCACAATCGGCCGTCACACCCTGCGCAATAACCTGTTCGTCGCGCCCATGGCGGGCGTCACGGACCGGCCGTTCCGCCAGCTGTGCAAGCGCCTTGGCGCGGGCTACGCGGTTTCGGAGATGGTCGCGTCCAACGCGCAGCTCTGGAAAAGCGAAAAGACCATGCGCCGCGCCAATCACGCGGGCGAAGTCGAACCCATCTCCGTGCAGATCGCCGGCGCCGACCCGGAAATGATGGCCGAAGCCGCGCGCTACAACGTGGCCAACGGCGCGCAGATCATCGACATCAACATGGGCTGCCCGGCGAAGAAGGTCTGCAACGTCGCGGCCGGCTCGGCGCTCCTGCAGAACGAGCCGCTCGTCGCGCGCATCGTCAAGGCCGTGGTCGACGCCGTGGGCGTGGGCCCGGACGCCGTGCCCGTCACGCTCAAGATCCGCACGGGCTGGGACCGCGACAACCGCAACGCGCTCACCATCGCGCGCATCGCGCAAGATTGCGGCATTGCCATGCTCACCGTGCACGGCCGCACCCGCGCGGACCTCTATCACGGTGAAGCGGAGTACGAAACGATTGCCGCGGTGAAGGCCGCCGCGCGCATTCCCGTGGTCGCGAACGGCGACATTACGTCGCCGCAAAAGGCGCGCGAGGTGCTCGCGCTCACGGGCGCGGACGCCATCATGATCGGCCGCGCGGCGCAGGGGCGCCCGTGGCTCTTTCGCGAAATCGGGCATTTCCTTGCGACGGGTGAGCTGCTGCCGCCGCCGCGCGTGGACGAAATCCAGTCGATCATGAATGAGCACCTGGAGGACCACTACGCGTTTTATGGGGAATTTACCGGTGTGCGTACTGCGCGCAAGCATATCGGCTGGTACACTCGCGGCCTTTGCGGCGCCAATACCTTCCGGCATCGCATGAATACGCTGGACACCACGCGCGAGCAGCTCGTCGCCGTCAACCAGTTCTTCGACGAACAGAAGGCGCGTTCCGAGCGCCTCGTCTACGTCGACGACGACAACAACGACAGCGACAGCGGCGACGAATCAACCGATCGACTGGCAGCATGAGCAAGCACAACATCGAACAATCCGTCCGCGAGAGCCTTGGCATCTACTTCCAGGACCTCGACGGCAGTAATCCGCACGACGTCTACGAAAT
This sequence comes from Paraburkholderia sp., assembly GCA_036514415.1. Classification (GTDB taxonomy): domain Bacteria; phylum Pseudomonadota; class Gammaproteobacteria; order Burkholderiales; family Burkholderiaceae; genus Paraburkholderia. The sequence continues at coordinate 6,712 of DATBXG010000167.1, read as the reverse complement.
GGTGATGGCGTGCGTCGAAAAACCGATGCTCGAGGTGGTGCTCGAGCAGGCAGGCGGCAATCAGTCGCTGGCCGCCGAGTATCTCGGCATCAACCGCAACACGCTGCGCAAGAAGCTCCAGCAGCACGGCCTGCTGTAACGCCGCTGCGTTTAACTGGACCTTCGGCGCGGACTCCTCGATCTCTCGGCAACTCTCCCCCATCATGATCAAGCAAGCGCTCATCTCCGTTTCCGACAAGTCCGGCATCGTCGACTTCGCGAAATCGCTGTCGGATCTCGGCATCAAGATCCTGTCGACCGGCGGCACCGCGAAACTGCTCGCGGACGCGGGCCTCCCCGTCACCGAAGTGGCCGACTACACCGGCTTCCCGGAAATGCTCGATGGGCGCGTGAAAACGCTGCACCCGAAGGTTCACGGCGGCATCCTCGCGCGCCGCGACCTGCCCGAGCACATGGCCGCGCTCGAAAAGCACGGCATCCCGACGATCGACCTGCTCGTCGTGAACCTCTATCCGTTCGTCCAGACGGTGTCGAAAGACGAGTGCACGCTCGAAGACGCGATCGAGAACATCGACATCGGCGGCCCGACCATGCTGCGCTCGGCGGCGAAGAACCATCGCGACGTGACCGTGGTCGTCGACCCGGCCGACTACGCGAAGGTGCTCGAAGAGATGCGCGCGAACGGCAACGCCGTGAGCTACGCCACGAACTTCCGCCTCGCGACCAAGGTGTTCTCGCACACGGCGCAGTACGACGGTGCGATCACGAACTACCTCACGAGCCTCACCGAAGCGCTCGAGCACAAGTCGCGCAACACCTACCCGGCAGTGCTGAACCTCGCGTTCGACAAGGTCCAGGACCTGCGCTACGGCGAGAACCCGCACCAGAGCGCCGCGTTCTACCGCGACCTCACGACGCCCGCCGGCGCGCTCGCGAACTACAAGCAGCTTCAGGGCAAGGAACTCTCGTACAACAACATCGCCGACTCGGACGCGGCCTGGGAATGCGTGAAGACCTTCGACGCCCCGGCCTGCGTGATCATCAAGCACGCGAATCCGTGCGGCGTGGCGATCGGCGCGAACGCGCTCGAAGCGTACTCGAAGGCGTTCCAGACCGACCCGACCTCGGCGTTCGGCGGCATCATCGCGTTCAACCGCGAAGTGGACGAAGCGGCGGCGCAAGCTGTGGCGAAGCAGTTCGTCGAAGTGCTGATGGCGCCGTCGTTCTCGGAAGCCGCAAAGGCCGTGTTCGCAGCGAAGCAGAACGTGCGCCTGCTCGAAGTCGCGCTGGGCGATGGCCATAACGCGTTCGACCTGAAGCGCGTGGGCGGCGGCCTGCTCGTGCAGTCGCTCGACGCGAAGAACGTGCAGCCGCACGAACTGCGCGTGGTGACGAAGCGCCACCCCACGCCGAAGGAAATGGACGACCTGCTGTTCGCATGGCGCGTCGCCAAGTTCGTGAAGTCGAACGCCATCGTGTTCTGCGCGAACGGCATGACGATGGGCGTGGGCGCGGGCCAGATGAGCCGCGTGGACTCGGCGCGCATCGCCAGCATCAAGGCCGAGAACGCGGGCCTCAAGCTCGCGGGCACGGCAGTCGCGTCGGACGCGTTCTTCCCGTTCCGCGACGGCCTCGACGTGGTGGTGAACGCAGGCGCGACCTGCGTGATCCAGCCGGGCGGCTCGATGCGCGACGACGAAGTGATCGCCGCCGCCGACGAGCACAACATTGCGATGGTGGTGACGGGCATCCGCCACTTCCGTCACTGATCTTCGCCACTTTGGTTGCATGCCGCGCGTGACCTGCACGTGACGCGCCGCTTGTGCAAAGCCCGCTGGACTCGCGTCTCGCGGGCTTTTTCTTTGCGGTGGTGATCGCGCGCCCGCTCGCTGCCAAGGCTCGCGGCATTGATGCCGTTCGTTGTAACATCGCAGGCACATTCCGGCTTCCCCGCATTTCATGAGAATTCTCGGCATCGACCCCGGCTTGCGCGTCACCGGCTTCGGCGTGATCGAGCGTCACGGCCATCAGCTCACGTACGTCGCAAGCGGCGTCATCCGCACCGCCGATGCCGATCTGCCTACGCGCCTCGGCACCATCTTCGAGGGCGTTTCCACGCTGATCCGCCAGCACGCGCCCGACCAGGCCGCGATCGAAAAGGTCTTCGTCAACGTCAATCCGCAGTCGACGCTCCTGCTCGGTCAGGCACGCGGCGCGGCCATTTGCGGGCTCGTCTCAGGCGGCGTGCCGGTGGCCGAGTACACCGCGCTGCAGCTAAAGCAGGCCGTGGTGGGCTACGGACGCGCGACCAAGGAACAGATGCAGCAGATGGTCGTGCGCCTGCTCGCCCTCACGGGCACACCCGGCACCGATGCCGCCGACGCGCTCGGCATGGCGATCTGCCACGCGCACGGCGGCGACGCGCTCGCCACGCTAGGCGGACTTGCGCCGGCGCTCGCGAAGAAGGGCATGCGGGTGCGGCGCGGGCGGTTGATAGGCTGAATGCGTAGCCGATGCGCCTGGCCGAACGGCCAACGTACTGCCCACGTGCGCCGCGCCGCCCTCCCCTCCGCTACACTCTTGAGCTTTCCCTCATCACAGAAACCGCCATGATCGGTCGCATTGCCGGCGTATTGCTGGAAAAGAACCCGCCGCACCTGCTCATCGACTGCAACGGCGTCGGCTACGAAGTCGACGTGCCGATGAGCACGTTCTACAACCTGCCCGGCACCGGCGAAAAAATCGTGTTGCTCACGCAGATGATCGTGCGCGAAGACGCGCATCTGCTCTTCGGCTTCGGCACGCAGCAGGAACGCGCGACGTTTCGCGAACTGCTCAAGATCAGCGGCATCGGCGCGCGCATGGCGCTCGCCGTGCTTTCCGGCATGAGCGTGAACGACCTTGCGCAAGCGGTCACGCAGCAGGACGCGGCGCGCCTCACGCGCGTGCCCGGCATCGGCAAGAAAACGGCCGAGCGCCTTCTGCTCGAACTCAAGGGCAAGCTCGGCGCGGACCTCGGCGCGATGGCCGCCGCCGCTTCGCCTTCTGACCACGCGAACGACATCCTCAACGCGCTGCTCGCACTCGGCTATTCGGAGAAGGAAGCGCTCGCCGCGATCAAGAACGTGCCCGCCGGCACCGGCGTTTCGGAAGGCATCAAGCTCGCGCTCAAGGTGCTTTCGAAGGCCTGATCGCTTTCGCGCACGCTCGAGTGGGGCTGTTAGTTGCGCGCCCGTCGCGTCGCACAGGACGCAGCGTTGTGCGCGTAGCCCGCGCGGTACAATCGCCGGATGATCGAAACCGACAAACTCGCCGCCAGCCACGCCGACCGCGTGATCGCCGCCACGCCCGCCTCGACTCACGAGGAAGCGTTCGAACGCGCATTGCGCCCGCGCCAGCTCGACGAATATGTCGGCCAGGAAAAGGTGCGCGGCCAGCTCGAGATCTTCATCGAGGCTGCGAAGCGCCGCTCCGAACCGCTCGACCACGTACTGCTGTTCGGGCCGCCGGGCCTCGGCAAGACCACGCTCGCGCACATCATCGCGCGCGAAATGGGGGTCAATCTGCGGCAGACGTCGGGACCCGTGCTGGAGCGCGCGGGCGATCTCGCGGCGCTGCTCACCAATCTCGAAGCCAACGACGTGCTCTTCATCGACGAAATTCACCGGCTCTCGCCGGTCGTCGAGGAAATCCTGTATCCGGCGCTCGAGGACTACCAGATCGACATCATGATCGGCGAAGGGCCGGCCGCGCGCAGCGTGAAGCTCGACCTCCAGCCGTTCACGCTCGTGGGCGCGACCACGCGCGCAGGTATGCTCACGAACCCGCTGCGCGACCGCTTCGGCATCGTTTCCCGGCTCGAGTTCTATAACGCAGGCGAGCTCTCGCGCATCGTGCAGCGCTCGGCTTCTCTGCTCGGCGCGCAGATCCACCCTGACGGCGCGCTCGAAATCGCGCGCCGCTCGCGCGGCACGCCGCGTATCGCGAACCGCCTGCTGCGCCGCGTGCGCGACTACGCGGAGGTGAAAGCGGACGGCTCGATCACCGCGAAGGTCGCCGACGCCGCGCTGCGCATGCTCGACGTCGATCCCGTGGGCTTCGACCTGATGGACCGCAAGCTGCTCGAAGCCATCCTGCACAAGTTCGACGGCGGTCCGGTGGGCGTGGACAACCTTGCCGCCGCGATCGGCGAGGAGCGCGACACGATCGAGGACGTGCTCGAGCCGTATCTGATCCAGCAGGGCTATCTGCAGCGCACGCCGCGCGGCCGCGTGGCCACGCAGCTCAGCTACCGCCACTTCGGCCTCACCGTGCCGGACGACGCATCGACGGGCGGCGACTGGGACCCGGACGCGTCGTAAGGCGCGCAAACAGCCACGCAGCACAAAGAACGGCCAACCCGCTCGCGCAGGTTGGCCGTTTCGTTTGCGGCGCGTTGATGCGCCTGCGTGCTTACATCTTCACCACGTCGAGCAGCGTCTTCTTGCCCGCCTTGTAGTTGTAGAGCGAGATCACGCCGTGCTTGAGATCGCCCTTCGAATCGAAGGTCGTCTCGCCAATCACGCCCTTGTAGTCCGTGCCCGGGATCTGCGCGAGGACTTTCGCGTGGTCGGTGGAATTCGCGCGCTTCATCGCATCGACGACGATGTACACGGCGTCGTAGGTGAACGGCGCGTCGAATTCGATCGGGTGACCGAAGCGCTTCTCGTACTTCGCCGCGAACGCGGCGCCGCCGTTCATGCGCTCGACGGCCATGCCGGCCTGCGAGCAAACGACGTTGTCCGTCGCAGCACCGGCGAGCTGCGCGAGGCTTTCCGTGCACACGCCGTCGCCCGACAGCACCTTCGCGCGCAGGCCGAGCTGCCGGGCCTGCTTCGCGAACGGGCCGCCGGTGGCATCCATGCCGCCGTACATGATCGCGTCGGGATTCTCGCCCTTGATCTTCGTGAGGATCGCGCGGAAGTCCACGGCCTTGTCATTGGTCGCGTCGTGCGAGAGCACCTTCATGCCGAGCGCCTTCGCCGTCTTCTCGAACTCGTTGGCGAGTCCCTGGCCGTACGCGGTCGAGTCGTCGACCACGGCCACGGTCTTCACGTTCAGGCTCTTCGCCGCGTAGTCGGCGAGCGCGGGACCTTGCTGGGCGTCGGTCGCGACCACGCGATACGTGGTCTTGAAACCCTGCTGCGTGTACGCAGGATTGGTCGATGACGGCGAGATCTGCACGATGCCCGCATCGCTGTAGATTTTCGAAGCCGGGATCGACGCGCCCGAGTTCAAGTGGCCGATCACGGCGACGACCTTGTCGTCGACGAGCTTCTGCGCGACCTGGGTGGCCTGGCGCGGGTCGGCGGCGTCGTCCTGGCCGTCGAGCACGAGCGTGATCTTCTGGCCATCGATCGTGAGGCCCCTGGCGTTGATTTCCTCGATGGCGAGGCGCGCGCCGTTTTCGTTGTCCTTGCCGAGGTGAGCCGAACCGCCTGTGAGCGGGCCAACGTGGCCGATCTTGACGACCTGATCGGCCGCCGCCGCCGTGTTGCCAGCCGACAGCGCGACGAGCGCCGTGATTGCTGCGCTCACCGGCAGCAGCTTGTGAAGCTTGAACGTCATTGATCTTTCTCCTGCGATTTTTTCTGGGAATACCCGTTCGAATACAACCATCGGCTCACCGCCTCACGCTTGCGATGCGCGTGCGTCCCTCTTCGACGCGAGGCCGGGCGTACGGCCCGGTGGCTTGCAAACCAAAGGTCGGACAAATGTTAGCAGGACGCTTAACTTTGTGGTTGGGCGTTGGAAAGACCCCGTAAGCCACAGGAAAGGATTTGATGGGGCCGCAACGGTAGCGCGGCCCGGGAACGGCGCGGGAAAGAGGAAGGCAGGAAGAACAGCATGCGCGGCAGCGTGCCGCGCGGTTCGACGAGGCGGGTTAGCGCGCCGCCCCGGGCGTGCGTTTGAAACCGTCGTCGGCGCTGACACCGCCCAGATGCGTCACGTCGCCCCATGCGACGACGCCTGCCTGAGTCACGTAGGCGTCGCGCTCGAAATCGACCACATTCACGCTCGTGTTGAGGAGCGGCCAGGCGCGCGGCGCGTCGAGCGCAAGGCCGTTTGCGAAGCGGTACACGCAGTCGAGCACGCCGCCGTGCGCGACGCACGCGATGCGGCCGCCCGGATGCATGGCCAGGATCGGCTCAAGCGCATGCAGCACGCGGTGGTAGAACTCGCGCTGCGACTCGCCCTCGGGCGGCGCGAAGCCGGGGTCGCGTGTTTGCCAGTGGGCGTACTCGTCCGGAAAACGCTCGGAGATTTCGTCGCTGTCGTGGCCCTGGAATGCGCCATAGTTGCGCTCGCGCAGGCCTTTGGTGAGCTGCACCGGCAAACCCAGCGCCGCAGCGATGGGTTGCGCAGTCTGTTGCGCCCGCAACAGATCGCTCGACCAGATTGCGTCGAGCCGCGCGCCCGACTGCACTTCCTGCGCGAGCCGCGCGCCCAGTTGCTGCGCCTGCGCCGCGCCGCTTTCGGCGAGCGGGATGTCGATATGTCCCTGGATGCGCTTGATGCGATTCCAGTCCGTTTCACCGTGGCGGATGAAGAGGATTTGCGTGTTCATGGTTCAGTTGCGCACTTGCAGCCAGAACGTCACGGGGCCGTCGTTGACGAGCGACACCTGCATATCGGCGCCGAACTCGCCGGTCTCGACGATCGGATGCTTCTC
>DATBXG010000166.1:0-4629 GCA_036514415.1 Paraburkholderia sp. | reverse complement strand
AACGTGCGCTGCGGACTGACGAGTTCTGCCGCGCCAGTCGGCGTGGGCGCGCGCACGTCGGCGGCAAAATCGGCGATCGTGAAATCGGTTTCGTGCCCGACGCCGCTCACCACGGGAATGGCGCTAGCCGCAATCGCACGCGCGAGCGTCTCATCGTTGAACGACCACAAATCCTCGATGGATCCGCCGCCGCGGCACAGCACGAGCACGTCCACCTCGTTGCGCGCGTTCGCGGTCTCGAGCATCGCAGTAAGCTTCTCCGCCGAGCCCGCGCCCTGCACCGGCGCCGGATAGACGATCACCGGCACGTGGGGCGCACGCCGGCACAGCGTGGTGAGCACATCGCGCAGCGCGGCGGCCTGCATCGACGTAATCACGCCGATGGCGCGCGGATGCGAAGGCAGCGCGCGCTTGCGCTCGGGATCGAACAGCCCTTCGGCTTCGAGCTGCGCCTTCAGGCGCAGGAAGGCCTCATAGAGCCGCCCCTGGCCGGTGCGCCGGACGGCCTCGACGTTCAACTGCAGTTCGCCGCGCGGCTCGTACATCGTGACGAGCGCTCGCACTTCGATGCGGTCGCCTTCACGCGGCGTGAATTCGGCGTACTGCGCGCGGCCGCGGAACATCACGCAGCGGATCTGCGCCTGGGCGTCCTTGATCGAGAAGTACCAGTGGCCGCTAGCGGCCCGCGTGAAATTGGAGACTTCGCCGGAAATCCAGGCCAGCGGGAACGTGCGCTCCAGCATCGAGGCAATCGCGCGGTTGAGCGCCGAGACCGGCACGACGACGTCGCCCGAGGATGCAGAGGAAGCGGAGAATCGGTCGGATAGCATGCGAATGGTGGTGGAAAAGCATCGGCCGGACAGACGATAGACCGTTCGGGGGGCGGCAGTCCAGCACGAATGAGATCCGGCCCGCAAGCCTCGCGAAGTGTCCACACCGGCTGCGTCATGCGGCACGATGCCATGCAAGCGCTTGCAAACGGCGATAAATATACACATCCGATTGATTTGCAAAGGTTTTTTATCGATACAGCACCCTTACAGTCCGATGGAATGTCCGAAGACTGGGCCTTCCAGCCTTCCCGGCGTCCACTTCTCCACAAAGTTATCCACAGGTTGCGGTGTTTCTGACGATTCGCGCGGCTTGCACACAGCCGACAATTGCGCGCAAACAGGCAACTTGCCGCGTGGCGCCGACCCGCGCTAGAGTGCCGGGTTCACGACCGCCTGCGCGACGCCATGCGAGGCGCAGGCGGTCACTCGCGCAGGTCATTCGTCTGCCGTCTTGTTTGGCGCTCACCTCGAACCGGAGAACCGACCCGATGCCCGCCCTGCCCGTCAGCCTTTTGCATCCCGCGTCCGGCGCTTCGCGCGCAGATTGCCAATGAGCGGCCCCGCCCCCAGCCTGAAGGATCGCCTCGAAGCGCAGTTTGCGCACGCGTGGCAGCGGCGCGGCGCGCTCGCCTGGGCGCTCACGCCGCTCGCCGCCGTGTTCGCCGCCGTGAGCGGCGCACGCCGCGCCGCGTTTGCGGCGGGCTGGCTCAAGAGCGTGCGCGTGGACGTGCCCGTGGTGGTGGTCGGCAACGTGACCGTGGGCGGCACGGGCAAGACGCCGACCGTGATCGCACTGGTCGAGGCGCTGCGCGCGGCGGGTTATTCGCCCGGTGTGGTCTCGCGCGGCTATGGCGCGAAAATCGAGCGTCCCACGCCCGTCACGCCGGATACGCCGCCCCGGCTCTCCGGTGACGAACCCTTGCTGATCGCCCGTCGCACGGGCGTGCCCGTGTGGGTCTCGCCCGACCGCGTCGCGGCGGCCACGGCACTGTGCGGCGCCCACCGCGACGTCGACGTGATCGTGAGCGACGACGGCCTCCAGCACTACCGCCTCGTGCGCGACGTCGAGATCGTGGTGTTCGACCATCGCCTGGGCGGCAACGGCTTTCTGCTGCCCGCGGGCCCGCTGCGCGAGCCGCTCTCGCGCCGGCGCGACGCCACGCTCGTCAACAATCCGTTCGAGCGCACGCTGCCGGGCTGGCCCAATACGTTCGCGCTCAAGCTCGAACCCGGCGACGCCTGGCATCTCGCCAATCCGGCGCTGCGCCGTCCGCTTGCGCAGTTTGCCGCGGGCGCGGCCGCACCCGGGCAAGGCGCCGGCCCGCAAGGTTCGCAGGCGGCTGCGCGCCTCGTGGCGGCGGCCGGCATCGGCTCGCCGGAGCGTTTTTTCGCGACGCTGCGCGCGGCCGGCCTGGCGCCGCAAACCCTGCCGCTGCCCGACCATTACGCCTACGCAACCAACCCGTTTGCCGACGTTGCCGCCGACGCGATCCTGGTCACCGAAAAGGATGCAGTAAAATTAGGGTCCTGGAACGATGCGCGCATCTGGGTCGTCCCCGTTGAAGCCGCGCTCGATCATCGCCTCATTACCCTGGTTGTGGAGAAACTCCGTGGACGCTCGTCTGCTTGAAATCCTGGTCTGCCCGATCTGCAAGGGCCCGCTCAGCTACGACCGCGCCGCGCAAGAGCTGATCTGCAATGCGGACAAGCTCGCCTACCCGATCCGCGACGGCATCCCGGTCATGCTCGTCGACGAAGCGCGTCAAACCGTGGAAGGCACGCCGGTCGATCCGGCCGGACCGGGCGCCGCATAAGGCCCGCGCGCCGCGCCCAATCTCCCTGCAGGAAGCCGAACCCGCGCGCGCCGCTTCTGGCGCGCTGCGGTTTCCACATCAGGCTCCCTGCTCCGCCGCCCGTCCTTGTTCCTTGTCCGAACTGGTCATGACTGTTCCCGTGCAACCTTTTATCGCCGTCGTCCCGGCGCGTCTCGCGTCCACGCGGCTGCCCAACAAACCGCTCGCCGACATCGGCGGCAAGCCCATGGTGGTGCGGGTGGCCGAGCGCGCGCGCGATTCGGGCGCGCAGCAGGTGCTGATCGCTTCGGACGCGCAAACCGTGCTCGACGCCGCTCGCGCGCACGGCTTCGAAGCCATGCTCACGCGCGCCGATCACCCTTCGGGCACCGACCGCCTCGCGGAAGTCGCCGAGCATTTCGGCTGGAGCGACGACACGATCGTGGTCAACGTGCAGGGCGACGAGCCACTGATCGACCCGGCGCTCGTGTGCGACGTTGCGTCGCACCTCGCCGCGCACCCCGAATGCGCGATCGCGACCGCGGCGCATCCCATCTCGGCGCCCGACGAAATCTTCAGCCCGAACGTCGTGAAGGTCGTGCTGGACGCGCGCGGCGTGGCGCTCTACTTCTCGCGCGCGCCCATTCCGTGGGCCCGCGACGCATGGCAGCCGCACTGGTCGCCGGCGCGTCTCGATCTCGGCGCAATGCCCGCCCCGCCGGCCCCCGCGACCGTTTACCGCCACATCGGCCTGTACGCGTATCGCGCGAAATTCCTGCGCAGCTACCCCTCGCTCGCGCATTCGCCGATCGAGCAGGTCGAGGCGCTCGAGCAGCTTCGCGCGATGTGGCACGGCGAGCGCATCGCGGTGCTGGTCACGCAGGAAGCGCCGGCGCCGGGCGTCGACACCCCCGCCGACCTCGCACGCGTGCAGGCGCTATACCGGCCTTAATTCCGTCCGTGGGGCAAAAATCCCATGGCATAATCAATTTTTTGCGCGAGCCGTCTAAAGCCTTTGTGCGTTGGGGTTTCCCCGCGTTTCAGCACCGCCCCGCAGCACCGCCCCGTGTCCCAGGCAGGTCACGGGCACCGGGCGAAAGCTGCGCGGGACATGTCGCCGCCCCCGCCAGCACGTGCCTCGTCGGCCGTGAAAGAATGGACGAGGAGACGCACGGACACTGGCGATATCGCCCCGCGCTATGCGTGGGTCAGCCGCCGCGCCGCAAGAATTCACACAGATCGGAGATTGTTCACATGCGTTTGATCCTGTTGGGCGCCCCGGGTGCGGGCAAGGGAACCCAGGCAAACTTCATCAAGGAGAAGTTCGGCATCCCGCAAATCTCGACGGGCGACATGCTGCGCGCGGCCGTCAAGGCCGGTACGCCGCTTGGCCTCGAAGCGAAGCGTTTCATGGACGCCGGCGAGCTCGTGACCGACGAGCTCATCATCAATCTCGTGAAGGAACGCCTTCAGGAGCCCGACTGCAAGAACGGCTACCTGTTCGACGGCTTCCCGCGCACGCTGCCGCAAGCCGAGGCAATGAAGCAGGCAGGCGTCGCGATCGACTACGTGCTCGAGATCGACGTGCCGTTCGACGAGATCATCACGCGCATGAGCGGCCGCCGCATGCACCCGGCTTCGGGCCGCACGTATCACGTCAAGTTCAATCCGCCCAAAGTGGAGATGACGGACGATGTGACGGGCGAACCGCTGGTTCAGCGCGACGACGACAAGGAAGAGACGGTGCGCAAGCGTCTGGATGTGTACGTCGCCCAGACCAAGCCCCTCATCGCCTACTACAGCGACTGGGCGAAGCGCGGCGAGGAAAACGGCCTGCAGGCGCCGCAGTATCGCGCCATCTCTGGCCTCGGCAGCGTGGATGAGATTCGCGAGCGCGCGTTCGAAGCGCTCAAGTAAGCGATTCAAAGCCCGATTAGAAGCCGTTTCGGCACACTTGCTGGTTTGCCTGCGGGCCGGCTGGCGCCGCACTCCCGATGTAACTC
>DATBXG010000165.1:0-7168 GCA_036514415.1 Paraburkholderia sp. | reverse complement strand
TTCCGCGCCGCGCCGGTTTTGCCGGCTAACCGCGGCTTACGGGGCCGTGGGGCCGTGGGACCGCCACGCTGGCCATCGTCCGCACCGCCAGCCCCCCGCATCTCACGGCGCAGCATTCGGGCCTGCCCGCGGCGGCGCCTGACATCTTGCCTGCGTGCGACATGCGTAGCATCGGCGCGCGTGCGACGCGCCCGCCGCGCCGGCCCGGTGCGCCTCGCTGCCTGCAACACGTAATCCGCTCACACGAGAGCCTTCGAGAACCCGTTACCGTACTGACCGATGGATCAACAAGCCAAGCGCCCGGATTCCCCCCGTCGAGAAACGCCGCCGCAGTCTTCCGCGCAGTCTCCCGCTCAGTCCCCTGCTTCTTCCAGCCCATCCGCTCAGGTCGCCGCGAGGCGCGGCAAGGGCAAGGTCATCGCGCTCGGCGTGGTCATCGTGATCGCCGGCATCGTGCTCGCACGCTGGCAACCGTGGAACAAGGCGCTCTCGGGCGGCAACGCAGCGGCCGCCAGCGGCGCGCGCATGCACCGCGGCGGCCCGGGCGCGATGGCCAACCTGCCGCAGCCGGTGAGCGTGGCGACGGCCAGGGCCGGCGACATGCCCATCGTCATCACCGCGCTCGGCACGGTCACGCCGCTCGCCGACATTACGGTGCGCACGCAACTATCCGGCACGCTGCAGAGCGTCTACTTCGAAGAAGGCCAGATGGTGAAGAAGGGCGACGTGCTCGCACAGATCGACCCGCGCCCCTACCAGAACTCGCTCGCCAACGCCGAAGGCCAGCTCGCGCGCGACCAGGCGCTGCTCGCCACGGCGCGCCTCGACCTCAAGCGCTACCAGACGCTGCTCTCGCAGGACTCCATCGCGAGCCAGCAGGTCGACACCCAGGCGTCGCTCGTCAGGCAGTACGAGGGCACCGTCAAGTCCGATCAGGCCAACGTCGACACCTACAAGCTCGACCTCACCTATGCGCGCATCACCGCGCCGGTGTCGGGCCGCGTGGGCCTGCGCCAGGTCGATCCGGGCAACTACGTCACGCCCAGCGACACCAGCGGCATCGTCGTGCTCACGCAGCTCGAACCGATCAGCGTGATCTTCACGACTTCGGAGGACAACCTGCCCTCCATCATGAAGCAGCTGCGCGCCGGCACGAAGATGCCGGTCACGGCCTACGACCGCAGCAACACCACGATGCTGGAAGGCGGCTCGCTCCAGACCATCGACAACCAGATCGACACCACGACCGGCACGGTCAAGCTGCGCGCGAGCTTCGTGAATCACGAACAGGCGCTGTTCCCGAACCAGTTCGTCAATGCGCGCCTGCTCGTCGATACGATCCACGACGCCGTGATCGTGCCCACGTCGGCCGTGCTCAACGGCTCTCAGGGGCAGTACGTCTATGTCGCGAAGCCCGACAACACGGTGAGCGTGCGCCTCGTGAAGGTCGGGCCGGTCGATGCCGAACGCACCAGCATCGCGTCGGGCCTCGCCGTGGGCGAGCGCGTGGTCACCGACGGCTCCGACCGTCTGCGCGAAGGCGCGCAGATCACGATTCCCGCCGAACACCCGCAGCATGCGAAGGGGGCGTCGGGTGCGTCCGCAGCGAAAGGCGCGTCGTGGGCCGGCGCGGCCTCGGGCGCGCGCCACGGCCACCGTCACGCTTCCCAGACGCAAGCCCAGTAAGCCAGCATGAATCCATCCCGCGCCTTTATCCTGCGGCCGGTCGGCACGGCGCTGCTCATGGCGGCGATCATGCTGGTCGGCCTCGTCGCGCTGCGTTTTCTGCCGCTTTCCGCCCTGCCCGAAGTCGATTACCCGACCATCCAGGTGCAGACCTTCTATCCGGGCGCGAGCCCGGACGTGATGACGTCTTCCGTGACGGCGCCGCTCGAGCGCCAGTTCGGGCAAATGCCATCGCTCAACCAGATGTCGTCGCAAAGCTCGGCAGGCTCCTCGGTCATCACGCTGCAGTTCAGCCTCGACCTGCCGCTCGACGTGGCCGAGCAGGAAGTGCAGGCCGCCATCAACGCCGCCGGCAACCTTCTGCCCTCGGATCTGCCCGCGCCGCCGATCTACGCCAAGGTCAACCCCGCCGACGCGCCGATCCTCACGCTCGCCATCACCTCGAAAACGCTGCCGCTCACGCAGATCCAGGATCTCGCCGACACGCGCCTCGCGCAGAAAATCTCGCAGGTGGCGGGCGTGGGTCTCGTGAGCCTCTCGGGCGGCCAGCGCCCCGCCGTGCGCATCCAGGCGAACCCGCGCGCGCTCGCGGCCTACGGCCTGAATCTCGACGACTTGCGCACGAGCATCTCGAACCTGAACGTCAACACGCCGAAGGGCAACTTCGACGGCCCCACGCGCGCCTGGACGATCAACGCGAACGACCAGCTGACGGACGCCGACGCGTACAAGGACGCCGTGATCGCCTACCGCAACGGCCGCCCCGTCATGCTCACCGACGTCGCGAACATCGTGCAGGGCGCGGAGAACACCAAGCTGGGCGCATGGGCGGACGGCACGCCCGCGATCATCCTGAACGTGCAGCGCCAGCCGGGCGCGAACGTGATCCAGGTGGTGGACAGCATCAAGGCGCTGCTGCCGCAACTGCAGGAAGCGCTGCCCTCCTCGCTCGACGTGCAGATCGTCACCGACCGCACCACGACGATCCGCGCCTCGGTGCGCGACGTGCAGTTCGAGCTGCTGATGTCGGTGGTGCTCGTCGTGCTGGTGATGTACCTGTTCCTCGGGAACGTCTACGCCACCATCATTCCGAGCCTTTCGGTGCCGCTCTCGCTCATCGGCACGCTCGCGGTCATGTACCTGTGCGGCTTCTCCCTCGACAACCTCTCGCTCATGGCGCTCACCATCGCGACAGGCTTCGTCGTGGACGACGCCATCGTCATGATCGAGAACATCGCGCGCTACGTGGAGGACGGCGACACGCCGCTCGAAGCCGCGCTGAAGGGTTCGAAGCAGATCGGCTTCACGATCATCTCGCTCACGGTGTCGCTCATCGCCGTGCTGATCCCGCTGCTCTTCATGGGCGACGTGGTGGGCCGCCTCTTCCACGAATTCGCGATCACGCTCGCGGTGACGATCGTGATCTCGGCCGTCGTCTCGCTCACGCTCGTGCCGATGATGTGCGCGAAGATGCTGCGCCACACGCCGCCGCCCGAAAGCCATCGCTTCGAGGCGCGCGTGCATGCGTTCTTCGAATTCGTGATCGGCCGCTACGGCGTGGCGCTCGAATGGGTGCTCGCGCGCCAGCGCCTCACGATGATCGTGTTCCTCATCACGCTCGTGCTCACCGGCTTTCTCTACGTGGTCGTGCCCAAGGGCTTCTTCCCGGTGCAGGACACGGGCGTGATCCAGGCCATCACGCAGATGCCGCAGTCGGTCTCGTATGCGTCGATGGCGGAACGCCAGCAGGCGCTCGCCGCCGTGATCCTCGAGAACGAGAACGTCGAAAGCCTCACCTCGTTCATCGGCGTGGACGGCACGAACATCACGCTCAATAGCGGCCGCATGCTCATCAACCTCAAGCCGCGCGACGACCGCAGCGAAACCGCGAGCGAGATCATCCGCGAGCTGCAAAAGAGCGTGGCCCACGTGCCCGGCGCGACGCTCTACATGCAGCCCGTGCAGGATCTGACGATCGACTCGACGGTGAGCCCGACGCAGTACCAGTTCATGCTCACCACGCCCAACATTCAGGACTTCACGACCTGGGTGCCCAAGCTCGTGCAACGCCTGCAGCAACTGCCCGAGCTCGCCGATGTGGCGACCAGCCTGCAGGACCAGGGCAGCTCCGTGTTCATCGAGATCGACCGCGCGAGCGCCGCGCGCTATGGCATCACGCCCGCGACCGTGGACAACGCGCTCTACGACGCCTACGGCCAGCGCATCATCTCGACGATCTTCACGCAGTCGAACCAGTACCGCGTGATTCTGGAAGCCGACCCGGTCATGCAGCACTACACCGACGCGCTGAACTCGATCTATCTGCCCTCCTCCACGTCGACCACGGGCCAGGTGCCGCTCTCGGCGATCGCGAAGTTCCACGAGCGCCCTGCGCCGCTGCTCGTCTCGCACCTCTCGCAGTTCCCGGCCACGACGGTGTCGTTCAACCTGGCGCCCGGCTCGTCGCTCGGCGCGGCGGTCAAGGCGATCCAGCAGGCGGAGAAGGACATCGGCCTGCCGGCCTCGTTCCAGACGCGCTTCCAGGGCGCGGCGCTCGCGTTCCAGGCATCGCTTTCCAACGAGCTGTTCCTGATCCTCGCGGCCATCGTCACGATGTATATCGTGCTCGGCGTGCTCTACGAGAGTTTCGTGCATCCCATCACGATTCTCTCGACCCTGCCTTCGGCCGGGATCGGCGCGCTGCTCGCGCTCATCATGACCGGGCACGATCTCGACATCATCGGCATCATCGGCATCGTGCTGCTCATCGGCATCGTGAAGAAGAACGCGATCATGATGATCGACTTCGCGCTCGAAGCGGAACGCCAGGAAGGCAAGCCGCCGCGCGAGGCGATCTACCAGGCGTGCCTCCTGCGCTTTCGCCCGATCATGATGACGACGATGGCGGCGCTCCTGGGCGCCTTGCCGCTGATTCTCGGCTACGGCGCGGGCAGCGAATTGCGCCGGCCGCTCGGCATCGCGATCGCGGGCGGCCTGATCGTGAGCCAGGCGCTCACGCTCTTCACGACGCCCGTGATCTACCTCGCGTTCGATCGACTCGCGCAGCGCCTGCGCGAGCGCTTCGGCGGCCGATCGGGCGGTAGCTCGCACAGCGCGCCGAGCTCGTCGACGGAGAGCTGACGCGATGAATCTCTCGCGCCCGTTCATCTCGCGCCCCGTCGCGACCACGCTGCTCGCGATCGGCGTTGCGCTGGCCGGTCTCTTCGCGTTCACGAAGCTGCCGGTCGCGCCCTTGCCGCAAGTGGACTTCCCGACCATCTCGGTGCAGGCCACCCTGCCCGGCGCGAGTCCGGAAACCGTGGCGACCAGCGTGGCGAGCCCGCTGGAGCGCCATCTGGGCTCGATCGCCGACGTCACGGAAATGACCTCGCAAAGCTCCGTCGGCAGCACGCGCATCACGCTGCAATTCGGCCTGAACCGCGACATCGACGGCGCCGCGCGCGACGTGCAGGCGGCGATCAACGCCGCGCGTGCCGACCTGCCCACGAGCCTGCGGCAGAACCCGACCTATCACAAGGTCAACCCCGCCGACGCGCCCATCCTGATTCTCGCGCTCACCTCGCCCACGCTCAGCGCGGGCCAGCTCTACGACTCGGCGGCCACGGTGCTGCAGCAGTCGCTCTCGCAGGTGGACGGCGTAGGCGAAGTCGACGTGAGCGGCTCGGCGAACCCGGCCGTGCGCGTGGAACTGGAGCCGCATGCGCTCTTTCACTACGGCATCGGCCTCGAAGACGTGCGCGCGGCGCTGGCCTCCGCGAACGCGAACAGCCCGAAGGGCGACATCGAGTTCGGCCCGCAGCGCTTCCAGCTCTACACCAACGACCAGGCGAGCAAGGCGAGCCAGTACAAGGACCTCGTGATCGCCTACCGCAACGGCGCGGGCGTGAAGCTCTCGGACGTGAGCGAAGTGGTCGATTCGGTGGAGGATCTGCGCAACATCGGCCTGGCCAACGGCAAGCGCTCGGTGCTCGTGATTCTCTACCGCCAGCCGGGCGCGAACATCATCGAGACCGTGGACCGCGTGATCGCGATGCTGCCGCAACTGAAGGCGTCGCTGCCCGCCAGCGTCGAGGTGATCCCCACGTCCGACCGCTCGGTCACGATCCGCTCCTCGCTCAAGGACACCGAACACACGCTCATGATCGCCGTGGCGCTCGTCGTGATGGTGGTGTTCCTGTTCCTGCGCAACTGGCGCGCGACGCTCATCCCGAGCGTGGCCGTGCCAATCTCGATCATCGGCACCTTCGCGGCCATGTACCTGATGGGCTTCTCGCTCGACAATCTCTCGCTGATGGCGCTCACCATCGCGACGGGCTTCGTCGTGGACGACGCCATCGTCGTGCTGGAGAACATCTCGCGCCATATAGAAAACGGCGTGCCGCGCATGAAGGCGGCGCTGCTCGGCGCGCGCGAGGTGGGCTTCACGGTCCTCTCGATCAGCGTGTCGCTCGTCGCGGTGTTCCTGCCCATCCTGCTGATGGGCGGCATCGTCGGGCGCCTCTTCCGGGAGTTCGCGCTCACGCTGTCGCTCGCCATTGCGGTGTCGCTGGCCGTCTCGCTCACGCTCACGCCGATGATGTGCTCGCGCCTGCTCGAAGAGGCGCACGAGAAGAAGGAAGAAGGCCGGCTCGCGCAGTGGCTCGAGCGCGGCTTCCTGCGCCTGCAGCACGGCTACGAGCGCACGCTCGGCTGGGCGCTCGCGCATCCGTTCGTCATCCTCCTCACGCTCGTCGCGACCATCGCGCTGAACGTCGCGCTCTACGTGATCGTGCCCAAGGGCTTCTTCCCGCAGCAGGACACGGGGCGCCTGATCGGCGGCATCCAGGCCGACCAGTCCACGTCGTTCCAGGCGATGAAGGTGAAGTTCGCGGAGATGATGCGCATCGTGCAGGCGAACCCGGCCGTCGAATCGGTGGCGGGCTTCTCCGGCGGACGCGCGACCAACTCGGGCTTCATGTTCGTTTCGCTCAAGCCCAAGAGCGAGCGCAAGGTTTCCGCCGACGAGGTCATCGCGCAACTGCGCGAGCCGCTTTCGAACGTGGCGGGCGCCCGCACCTTCCTCCAGGCCGTGCAGGATATCCGCGTGGGCGGCCGGCAATCGAACGCGCAGTACCAGTTCACACTGCTCGCGGACAACACCGCGGACCTCTACAAGTGGGGGCCGAAGCTCACCGAGGCGCTGCAGGCGCGCCCCGAACTCGCCGACGTGAATTCGGACCAGCAGCAAGGCGGCCTCGAGTCGATGATCAACATCGACCGGCAGAGCGCTGCGCGGCTGAACATCACGCCCTCGCAGATCGACAACACGCTTTACGACGCGTTCGGCCAGCGCCAGGTGTCGGTCATCTACAGCGCGATCAACCAGTATCACGTCGTGATGGAGATCGACCCGCGCTACACCCAGCATCCGGCCTCGCTGGCCGACATCTATGTCACGCCCTCGGGCGGGCCGGCGGCCGGT
>DATBXG010000164.1:0-7754 GCA_036514415.1 Paraburkholderia sp. | reverse complement strand
CATTCGGCGAAACCGTGCCGATGAAACCGATCTACCCGAACATGTGGGTGACCGAGCCGCTGCCGCGCTTCATCCAGCACAACGTGGGCGTGTATGGCGGCGGCGTCTACGCGCGCCAGGTGGAGCGCGGCAACTGCTCCGCGGACCGGCCGTGGGTGCGCACGCCGCCGTAGTTCACGCCGCTCGCCTGCGCGCCGCAAAAGCGCCGCTCGAACAAGCCGACGCTCACGCCCTTGCGCGCGAGCGCGAGCGCCGCCGATGCGCCGACGAGCCCGCCGCCCGCAATCACAACCTCGAAGTGGCGCGTGTCATTCATCGTGGGCTTCCTCTTCGATGACCTGCACGCCGTCGTCGAACAGCATCGGCGAAATCGGAATCGGCTTGATGGGCGCCTGGCTGCGCAGGCGGCCCACTTCGTGCAGCGGCTTGCCGGTTTCCGCGCTCAGGAGAGCCGCGGCGGATTCGCCGCACATGCGCCCCTGGCAGCGTCCCATGCCGATGCGCGTGAGCGCCTTCAGGCGGTTGACGTCGCTCGCGAAGCCGTTGCGGATGCAACTGCGCAACGTGCCAGCGTCGACTTCCTCGCAGCGGCAGAGGGTCAGGTCGTCGGGCCAGTTTGCGGCGCAGTTGGCGGGCGGTGCGAACGCCTCTTCGATGCCCGCGCGAAAGCGCGCAATGCGCGCGAGTTGCTTTTCGATGGCGTTTGCATCGGGCGCGTGTGCGTCGCGCGGCGCGGCAATGCCGAGGTCTTCGAGCACGGCGAGCGCGGCGCGGCGGCCCGCGAGTTCGGCGGCATCGGCGCCTGCAATGCCAGCGCCGTCTCCGGCAAGATAGACGCCTGGCACCGAGCTGCGGCCCGACGCGTCGCGTTCGGGCAGCCAGCAGCGGTTGAGGGCGTCGAAGGCGAAGCGGCAGCCCGCGAGATCGGCGAGCTGTGTTTCGGGCCGCAAGCCGTAGCCGAGGCCGACGGCATCGCAGGCGATTGCATGCTCCTTTCCGTCGGCCGAGTGCCAGCGGATGTGACGCACCGCCTCGTCGCCTTCGATGGCCGCGAGGGAGACGCCGTGCTCCATGCGCACGCCATGCGCCTTGAGCCACGCGACGTAATACACGCCCTTGGCGAACGTGCCCGGCTGGTTGAGCAGCTTCGGCGCGCAGGAAGCCTGGCGCGCGAACGGGCTCGTATCGAGTACCGCCGCCACTTGCGCGCCCGCTTTCGCGTACTGGTAAGCGACGAGGTAGAGCAGCGGCCCCGTGCCCGCGAACACGGTGCGCTGGCCGATCGCGCAGCCCTGCGCCTTCAGCGCGACCTGCGCGCCGCCGTGCGTATAGACGCCTGGCAGCGTCCAGCCTGGCAGCGGCACGATGCGGTCGGTCGCGCCGCTCGCGATGATCAGGTGTGACCATGGCACGCTGGCTTCGCGGCCCTCGCGCAACGTGTCGAGCCGCCCCGGTTCGCACGACCACGCCAGCGTGTCGGGCCGATAGTCGATCTTCGGGAGAAGCTCGGCCATGGCGCGATGGACCGCGTCGGCTTTCTTCGCCTCGAAGCCGTAGAGCGCGGCCTTCGTGCGCGAAAAACCCGCACCGGCGGCAGGCTGGCGGTAGATCTGGCCGCCCCAGCGTGCGTTTTCGTCCAGCACGGTGGGGCGCAGGCCCGCGGCCACGAGCGTCTGCGCGGCGCGGATGCCGGCCGGGCCCGCGCCGACGATGACGATGCGAGAAGGCGTGCCCGTGCTCATCGCGCACCTCCTCCATTCATTTCGGAATCCGTATGGAATCGCGTCAGCACGCGCATGCCTTCGCGCAGCGGCGTGGAGCATGCGCGCAGCCGTGTGCCGTCCTCGCTGCATACCCAGCAATCCTGGCAGGCGCCGATGAGGCAAAAGCCCGCACGTGGCTCGCCGCTGAATTCGCTGCGGCGCACGTGCCGCTGCTGCGTGAGGATGGCGGTGAGTATTGTGTCGCCCGCGAGCGCCTGGACTTCGACGCCATCGAGAACGAAGGAAACGCGCGCGCGCGCGGTTTCGGCAACGCGGACGAGCTGGGCAAGGGGTTGCGGCGTGACGGTGCTCATGAAAGTTCAGTTGCGCGGCTGCAGGAATCGAAGGGAAGTCGGGTGGCGCTCAGTGCGGCGCTCAGTGCTGCCCGATCAGAATGCGGTTGAGCCCGTACACGCGATCGAGCAGCAGCATCGCACCCGCCGTGATGAAGATGACGAGCGCGGAGACGGAGGCCATCATCGGGTCGATCGACTCGGTCGCGTACATGTACATGCGCACGGGCAGCGTGACGGTTTGCGGCGAGGTCACGAAGATCGACATCGTCAGTTCGTCGAAGCTGTTGATGAACGCGAGCAGCCAGCCGCCCGTGATGCCGGGCACGATCATGGGCAGCGTGACACGGTGGAAGGTGGTCCACGCGTTCGCGCCGAGCGAGGCGGCCGCATGCTCGATGCTGCGGTCGAGGCCGCTGACCGAGGCGAGCACGAGGCGCATGACGAACGGCGTGATGATGATCATGTGCGCGAGGATCAGCCATGCGAACGAGCCGGTCACGCCGATCAGCGCGAAGAAGCGCAGCAGCGCAATGCCGAGCACGAGCCCCGGAATCACGAGCGGAGAAAGCAGCAGCGCATTGAGAAAGCCGCGGCCGGGAAAGCGCGCACGGCCGATAGCCAGGCCCGCGGGCAGCGCGACGACGAGCGAGAGCGTGGCCGAAGCGAAAGCGAGCTTCAGGCTGTTGAAGAACGCGGTGATGAAGTCGGGGTAGTCGAGAATCGCGCGGAACCAGCGCAGCGAGAGGCCGTGCGTGGGGAGCGTCAAGGTTTCGTCGGGCGTGAAGGCCACGAGAATCACGATGACGAGCGGCGCCAGCACGAACAGGATGACGAAGCTGTGGAACGTGAGGGCGAGCGGTCCGTTTTTGCGCATGATCTTTGTCCTTAGCCCATGCTGCGCGCGTAGCGTCGTTCGAGCACGCGGTAGTAGGTGAGCATCACCACCAGATTGGCGATAAGCAGCAGCACGGCGATGGTCGCGCCGAGCGGCCAGTTCATCGAACTGAGGAACTGGTCGTACACGGCAGTGGCCGCCACTTTCAGACGCCGGCCGCCAAGCAGGCCAGGAATCGCGAACGCGCTTGCCGAGAGCCCGAACACCATGAGGCTGCCCGAGAGGATGCCGGGCATGAGTTGCGGCAGCACGATGCGGCGCATCGTGGTGAACGGCGAGGCCATGAGCGAGAGGGCCGCGTTTTCGGTTTGCGGGTCGAGCCTTTGCAGCGCGGTCCACACCGGAATCACCATGAACGGCAGCATCACATGCACGAGCGCGATGACGATCGCGAAGGTCGTGTATTCGAGCTTGAAGGGCCCCGCGCCGAACAGGCCAAAGAGCTGGTTCACGAGACCGTTCGTGTTGAGCAGCATGCTCCAGCCGAACGCGCGGACGACGACGGAAACGAGCAGCGGCGCGAGGATCACGAGCAGAAAGAGCGAGCGCCACGGGTCGCGCATGCGCGAGAGGATGTACGCCTCCGGCGTGCCGGTCACGACGCACAGCAGCGTGGTGAGCGCGGCAATGCCGAAGGTGCGCAGGAAGATCGTGTGAAAGTACGACGAGCCCAGCACTTCTGCGTAGTTGTGCAGATCGAATGCGGCGATGGGCCCGCTCATCGGATCGAAGCGGTAGAACGTGAGTGCGAAGGTCATCGCGAGCGGCACGAGCACGAGCGCGGAGAACAGCAGCAGCGCAGGCGCGCTCATGAGCCACAGCGGCAGCCAGGCCTGCCAGCCCGCGCGCACCGTCGCGCGCGGTGCGAGTTGCGAGTCGGGCTGTGAAGCGGGAAGCGTGCTAGACACGGGCGCCCTCCTGCTGGATGAAGCGGATCGCGTCGCTATGCCAGTCGATGCCCACCTGGTCGCCTTCGGCAAGCGGCTCCTTGCCCTCGTTCTGGCAGCACACGAGTATCTCGCCCGCGCGGCTGTCGAGGCGGTAGAGCCACTGGCTGCCCAGGAAGAAGCGGCTCGTCACGCGGCCCGGAAGACGCCCTGAGCCCTGCGCGCACAGCTTGAGCTTTTCGGGGCGGATGCACAGCGTGATCGCGTCGCCCACGCCCACCGCGCGGCCGCGCTCGGGCAATTGCGACATCGAGCCCGTTTCCGCGAGGTCGTTGCCGAGATCCACGCGTATCGTGTCGCCCTCGCGCGCGACGATGCGACCCGCGAGCATGTTGGCCTTGCCGATGAACTGCGAAACGAAATCGTTCTCGGGGCGCTCGTACGCGCGGTAAGGCGTATCGACCTGCGTGATGCGGCCGCTTTCCATCACGACCACGCGGTCGCTGATCGAGAGCGCTTCCGACTGATCGTGCGTGACCATCAGCGTCGTCGTGCCGATCTTGCGCTGAATGGCGCGCAGCTCGAACTGCATGTCTTCGCGCAGTTTGGCGTCGAGGTTGGACATCGGCTCGTCGAGCAGCAGCACGGGCGGCGCGATCACGATCGCGCGCGCGATCGCTACGCGCTGGCGCTGGCCGCCCGAAAGCTCGCGGGGAAAGCGGTGCGCGTAGGCGTCGAGGCGCACGAGTGCGAGCGCGTCGCGAATGCGCGCCTTGCGCTCGCCCTTGTCGATGTCGCGCATTTCGAGGCCGAAGCTCACGTTCTGCTCCACGCTCATGTGCGGGAAGAGCGCGTAGCTCTGGAACACGATGCCGAGGCCGCGCTTGTTCGGCGGCATGTGCGTGATGTCGCGCCCGTCGAGCGTGATGCGGCCGCGCGTGGTTTCCACGAAGCCGGCGATCATCTGCAGCGTCGTGGTTTTGCCGCAACCCGAGGGGCCGAGCAGCGAGACGAACTCGCCTTTCTCCACCGACAAATTGATGCCGGCGACCGCCTGCAGGTCGCCGAACGATTTCGATACATCGGTCAGGGTGAGGAACGACATGATGTGGCCTTCCACGTGCAGTGCATTGCGTTGTGCCGACTCTAGCTAGCCAAATTTTTGGTCGTCAATTTAAAATTCCATCAAGCGATAGAAATCTGACTTATATTCCGTTTGATGGAATACATAAGCGAGTTAGGCCGACGATCGTTTCATCCGGCGGACTTCGGGAAATCCCTGAACGACCGGTTCGCAATTGAGCCGAGCGGTGAATGAGCGCAGTGTCGGGCGTCACACGCATTCGTATGAGCACGCCACAGACATTCCGTTGAATGGAATAATTCGAGGTCGATATGACGGCAGTGGAAGAGAAAAGTGGAACACTGGGCGACGACGCGCGCGGTGCGGGCGTCTTGCAGCGCGCCTTCGCGGTGATCCGCGCGCTGGGCGAGGCCCAGGCCGATGGCAGCCGCGTGACCGCGCTCGCCAAGGCCGTGGGGCTCACGCAGGCCACCGTGCATCGTCTGCTGCAGGGGTTGATTGCCGAAGGTGTGGTCGAGCAGGACGAAGGCACGAAGCGCTACCGGCTGAGTGTGGATTTTTTTGCGCTCGCGGCGCAGGCGGGCAATCCGAGCGGCATGCGCACGCTGTGCCGTCCCGCGCTGCTGCGCCTGTGCGCAAGCCTTGGCGACACCATCTTTTTGCTCGTGAAGAGCAGCTTCGACGCGGTTTGCCTCGACATGTGCGAAGGGCCGTTTCCGATCCGCTCGTTCACGGGCGATATTGGCGGGCGCGTAGCGCTGGGCGTGGGGCAGGGAAGCCTTGCCATTCTCGCGTTCCAGCCCGAGGCCGAGCGCGAAGAGATCATCCGTTTCAACGTGCCGCGCTTGCGCAGTTACGGCGTGCTGGACGAGGTGTATCTGCGCACGGAGATCGAGCGCGTGCGCAAGCTCGGCTACGCGGGCCGCAATACCGGCGTGCTGGAGGGCATGGCGGGCGTGGCCGTGCCGATTCTCGACCGCAACGGGTGCGCCGTGGGTGCGCTGAGCGTGGGCACGCTGGCTGCGCGTCTGACCGAAGACCGGCTGCCTACGATCGTCGAGCTGCTCAAGCGCCAGGCTGAGATCATCGGGCCGCAGACGAACCCGTTCGACGTGGCGGTGCGCCGCCCCATGCACGGGCTCACGCGCACGATGACGACGCAACCATTGGCGTAAGCCTCGGCCGGACCAGACTTGCTTGTCAATTAAAACGGACTCCTGATGATATTCTTCTGATCGAAAATCGTTATCGTCAGACGTGCGGTGCACAGCTGGATTGCGCTGCAACAGCGATGCTGCGATGCGAAATCGAGAAGTATGATCGGAAGAAAATCGACCAGGGTGATAACCGATCCGCATGCGTCTTGGTTTTGGCGTAAACGGGCGGGTTGCTATCCCTAGACTGGAGTCGATGTACCAATGGCAGTTTGCTGAGATGGGCGTTTGGCGTCCATAGCAGTGCGAGCCGGTGAGCCCGGAAACGAAAACAGAAGCGCTATAGGCGCCACCCTGCATGGCTTTGCAGGAACCGGGTGCGAAACGACAACCCGCCGCGTGAATTGTCATATTGAAGACACGCCGTTGCCATATCGACAAGATGTCATAGAGGAGCGTGGGCGTCGGGGGTGGGAGGTGGAGCGCATGTGTGATCCCGCGGCGCTTGCAGTCAGAACAGACCGGTGATCGATGACGACCATATATGACCGGACGTTGCCCGATATCGAGGCACCGGCTGCCGCTGTTGCGCCGATGCCCGTTCGAGCGGCGCCGTCGATCTTTCATGAGCGCTGGTGGCTCGATATCGCCACGCAAGACAACTGGAAGCTTGCGGTGGTGAAGCTGAACGACGAGGTCATCGGCGAGATGCCGTACGCGATGCAGCGCACGCGACTGTGGCGTGTCTCGCACCTGCCGCCGCTCACGCGCACGCTCGGGCCGGTGATCAAGCCGGTGACGGGCAGCGCGGCGCGCCAGTTGCACTACCGGCTCGACGTCACTGCGCAGCTGATCGAGCAGTTGCCCGACTGCGACAGCTTTTTCCAGGTACTCGACCCTCGTATAGACGACGCCCTTGCGTTCGCGCTGCATGGCTTTACGGTGTCGGCGCGCTACACATTCCGCATCGATTCGCGTACCACGGCCGACGAGGCCTGGAAGCGTCTGAACAGCAAGACGCGCAACGTGATCCGCAGCGCCTCGCGTGAATTGACGATCGTACCCGACCTCACGCCCGACGAGTTCATCGCGTTCTACGACGCGAATCTCGCGGCGCGCGCGCGTACCAACGCCTATGGTGACGAGGTCATGCGCGATCTCGTCAACGCGTTCGTCGAGCGCAAGGCCGGTACGCTGCTCGGCGCCTATGGGCGGGGCGGGAAGCTCGTCGCGGCGGTCGGTCTCGTGTGGGACCATCAGGCGATGTACTACCTGCTCTCGTCGCGTGCGCAGGACGCGCACAGCGGGTCGATCAGCCTGCTGCTGTGGACAGGCATTGGCCGTGCGCTGGAGCGCAAGCTCACGTTCGATTTCGATGGATTTTCGAGCCCTTCGACGTTCAGCTTCCTCAACGGCTTCGGCGCGACGCTCACACAGCGGCTTGGCGTCGAGCGCCACGGCACGGTCTATTTGCTGATGCGCACGCTCAAGCGCAAACTGGCGCCCGCGCAGGTCTTCGCGCCGAATCTGTGAGTCGAGAGCGGTATTGCGGCCTGTATTGCGACCTAAACGAGCTCGTGCTGCGCCGGGTCGCGTGCGTTGCGCGTCGTGACCTCCGCAAGCTCCAGAGCGCTCGCTGCGAAGAGCACGGGTGTCCAGCGCCGGATCGCGGCTT
>DATBXG010000163.1:0-2263 GCA_036514415.1 Paraburkholderia sp. | reverse complement strand
CCCGCCGAGGCGCCGATCGCGACGAGCGGCACTTTCGGCATGCTGGAAGCCGTGAACGCCGGCGCGCGCGCGGCGAGATCGAGCGCGCCTGAAACGCGCCCGATCTGCTCGATCTTCGCGAGCAGCAGGTCCATGGTGCGGCGCGCATCGGGACCGGCCAGCGTGGGCGTGTCCACAGCATCGAGTGCGCCCGCGCCCATCGCCTCGTACACGCGCCAGGCGTTCGCGCCCACGCTGCTCGTGACGATCAGGATCGGGCACGGCGAGCGCGCCATGATCTGCCGCGTGGCCTCCACGCCGTCGAGCTTCGGCATCACGAGATCCATGAGGATCACGTCGGGCACCTGCGCCGCGCAGAACTGCACGGCCTCCTCGCCGTTCGCGGCGACCCACAGCACGCGATGGCCGGGCCGCGTCGCGATGGCCTGACGCAGCGCCTCGACGGCTAGCGGCATGTCGTTGGCGATACCGATTTTCATCCCGTCGCCTCTCCGATCAGGTCGTTCACGGCGTCGAGCAGCGCTTCGTCGTGGAAGCTGCCCTTGGTCAGATAGTAGTCGGCGCCCGCGTCGAGGCCGCGCCGCCGGTCGTCCTCGCGGTCCTTGTACGAGACGATCATCACCGGCACGTTGCGCTGCTGCGCATCGCCCTTGATCATCGTGACGAGTTCGATGCCATCCATGCGCGGCATGTCCACGTCGGTGATCACGAGGTCGAAGTGGGCGTTGCGCAAGGTGTTCCAGCCGTCCATGCCGTCCACCGCCACCGTCACCTCGTAGCCGCGCTTTTCGAGCAGCTTGCGCTCCAGCTCCCGCACCGTCAAGGAATCCTCGACAACGAGAATGCGCTTGCGTGCGTGCGCCGTGGCGTGCGTGCCGCGGGCCACGCCCGCGAGCTGCCCGTCGTGCACGAGACGCCCGACCGACGCCACGATGTCCTCCACGTCGACGATGAGCGCGACCTCGCCGTCGTCGAGCAGCGCCGCGGCCGAGACGTTGCGCACCTTGCCGAGGCGCGCGTCGAGCGGCTGCACAGCGAGCGTGCGTTCGCCAGCGAAGCGGTCCACGGCCACGCCATAGAGGCCCGCCTCGCTGCCCACCAGCACGACGTTCACGTCTTCCGTGGCCGTGGGCTCGGCGCTCGCGCCGAACAGCTGGCGCGCGGTCACGAGGCTCACGGGCCGCCCATCGAACGCGATGTGCTGCTGGCCTTCGAGCGTCTCGATCGTGCTGCGCGGCACGCTGAGCGCGCGCCGCACGTGTGCGAGCGGGAATGCATAGGCTTCGCCCGCGACCTCGACGATCAGGCTGCGCACCACCGAGAGCGTGAGCGGCAGCTGGAGCACGAAGCGCGTGCCCTGCCCCGCCGCGCTCTCGATGCGCACGGTCCCGCGCACGGCCTTCACGAAGTTCTGCACGGCGTCGAGGCCGACGCCGCGGCCCGACACGTCGGTGACGGTGTCGCGCAGCGAGAAGCCCGGCAGCAGCAGGAAGTCGAACAGCTCGGCATCGGACATCGCGGCAACGGCCTCGGCCTGAGCGAGCCCGCGCGCGACGATGCTCGCGCGCAGCGCGTCGAGGTCGACGCCCCCGCCGTCGTCGGCCAGTGCGATCAGCAGCTTGCCCGCACTATGGCGCGCTTCGAGCGTGAGACGCGCCTCTTCGGGCTTGCCCGCGCGGCGCCTTGTTTCGGGGTCCTCGATACCGTGGTCGAGCGCGTTGCGCAGCAGATGGCCGAGCGGCGCATCGAGCATTTCGAGGATATCGCGGTCCACCTGCGTCGCTTCGCCGACGATGGCGAAGCGCACGCGCTTGCCGAGCGAGCGCGCGAGGTCGCGCACGATGCGCGGATACGCGTGCGCCGTGTCGCCGAACGGCCGCATGCGGCATTGCAGGGCCTCGTCGTAGAGGCGCTGCGCGAGCTGCGTGCCGCGCCGGTCGATGCGATCGAGGTCGTCGTATCGTTCGGACAGCTGACGATCCAGCGAAACGAGTGCATCGCGGATGCCCGCGAGCGAGGCGCGCGCGTCGGCGTCCAACCCGTCGGCGTGACGCTCCTGAAACTGTCCCAGCGCCGCGAGCACGTCGCCCTGCGCGCGGCGCGTGCGCAGGAGACCTTCCGCGAACGGGCGCATGCGGCGCGATTCCACGAGCGATTCGCCCGCGAAGCCGAGCAGCCGGTCGAGCGTCCCGGCGCGCACGCGCAGCATGCGCTCGGCATCGGCCGGACGCGGTTGCTGCGGCTGTGTCGGCACGATGGGCTC
>DATBXG010000162.1:0-3811 GCA_036514415.1 Paraburkholderia sp. | reverse complement strand
TGAGGGCGTTGCCAATTCGTTCCAGCCGTTTCGTTCCAGCCGTTTCGTTCGATAGCAAGCGAACGATGGCCTGTACGGCGCCCGGCCGGGCGCTAGAGCGTCAGCCCGCCATCGACGTGAATCACCTGGCCGGTGTTCAGGCGTGGGCCCGTCGTGGCGCAGGTCGCGCCTCGCTGCTCACACTCTGCAGCGACGGCTGCGAGCCGCGCACGCGCCGCTTCGTCCGCGCCGCGCGCGTGCAGCATCAGCGCGACGCCATGCCCGGCGATGCGGCGAGCGAGCGCTGCGCCGATGCCCGAGCCCGCGCCCGCGCCCGTGACCAGCACGACGCGCTCGAAGCGCTCGCCCGTGCTCACGCGGCGACGCGCTCTTCAGGCATGCGCTCGATCTCGAGCGTTTCGTGGTGGTACGCCTCGAGCGATGCGCGGTGCGCGACGCTCACGATCGCCGCCTTGGGCAGGCGCTCCATGAAGAGCTTGTAGAGGCGGCCTTCGTTGTCGGGGTCGAGGGCGCTCGTCGCTTCGTCGAGGAACAGGTAGTCGGGCTTGTGCAGCAGCACGCGTGCACCGGCGAGACGTTGTTGCTCGCCCGGCGAGAGCACGCGCGTCCAGTGCGCCGACTCGCCCAGGCGGTCCACGTAGTCTTCGAGGCGGCAGGAACGCAGCGCTTCGCGGCAGTCTTCGTCGCTGTAGTCGTCGGCGGGCGAGGGGTAGGTGAGCGCGGCCTTGAGCGTGCCGATCGGCAGATAGCTCTGCTGCGGGATGAACATCATCCGCGCGTCCACAGGCGCGTCGATCGAGCCTTCGCCGAACGGCCAGAGGCCCGCGAGCGCGCGCATCAGCGTGCTCTTGCCGGCGCCCGACGGTCCGCGCACGAGCCAGCGCGAACCCGGCTTGATGGCGATGTCGCGCACCTCGGAAAGCGGCGTGCCGTTGGGCAGCGAGAGCTTGAGGTGCTCGGTGGCGAGTTCGTTGCTGTCGACGAAGTGCAGGTTGATGCCGCCGTGCTCGGTGGCGGGCGAGACCGACTCCTTCAGGCGCGGCGAGTGGACCACGCGCACGAATTCGCGCAGACGGTTCACGGTAGCGCGCCATTCGACCAGCGTGGCGTAACTGTTGATGAACCAGGAAAACGAGTCGCTCACGGTGCCGAACGCCTGCGAGATCTGCATCAGCACGCCGAACGTGAATGCTCCGGCGAAGTAGCGCGGCGCCGCCACCACGAGCGGGAAGATGATGGCGATCTGGCCGTAGAAGCTCAGCACGAAGGTAAGGCGCTTCGTGTACTTCATCACGCGCCACCAGTTCTCGCGGATGTGCTGGAAGAGGCCTTGCGCGTTGCCGCGCTCGGTGTCCATGCCGTCGTAGAGCGCGATCTGCTCGGCGTTCTCGCGCAGGCGGATCAGGCCGAAGCGGAAATCCGCTTCCACCTTTTGTTGCTGGTAGTTGATCGACACGAGCGGGTGGCCGACCTTCTGGATCACGAGCGAGCCGAACACGGCGTAGAGCGCGGCAGCCCAGACCATGTAGCCCGGAATCGCGAGCGGTTGCCCGCCCAGCGTGACGGTGAGCGCGCCCGCAAGGGTCCACAGGATCGTGATGAACGAGACGAGCGTGACGACCGTGGAGAGCAGGTCGAGCGTGAGCGAGAGCGTGGTCGTGGCGAACGACTGGAGGTCGTCGCTGATCCGCTGGTCGGGGTTGTCGGCGAGGCGGTCGCGCTCGATGCGGTAGAACGCGCCCTGGCCGAGCCACTCACTCAGAAAGCGGTTGGTGAGCCACTGGCGCCAGCGAAAGCCGAGCATCTGGCGCAGATAGCGGCCATACACCGCGAGGATGATGAAGCCGAACGCCAGTTCGGTGAAGGTGATCAGCAGAGGCGGGAAGCGCTTGACGTCCTTGGCCTGCAGCGCGTTGTAGAACTCCGCGCTCCAGCCGTTGAGCCGCACGTTGATCCACACGACGAGCAGGTTCATCACGATGATCGCGACGAGCAGGCCCCAGGCGATCCAGCGCTCCTCGGAGACCCAGTAGGGCTTGATCAGGCTCCACGCGGTGATCTTCTGATGCTCGTTCTGATCGGGCGTGGCGCGGGCAGGTTGGTTGGTCATGTGCGTCCTGATGTTGTGCTGGGCCGCTTGGGCCGCTTGGGCCATTCGCCGCGCCCCGCGCGGCGGCCGCTTTGCAGAGACGACGTGCAGCAATATTCGCAGCGATTCTGTCGGCAGCCGCTTAAGTGAGACTTAATGAGGCAAATGCGGAGACAAAAGCAGAGACAAAAGCGCGCGCCGGCGCTGCCGTAGCGTGGCGCCCATTGTCTCACCGCGCGGGCTTGCGAGGCGAAAGTGGCGGGCCCAGGGCATTGTGCCAGAGCGGGAGTCCCGTTCCGCCGAGGTTTGCGGGCCGCGCGCGTTTTGTGGTCTAATCGACGTTGACGAAACAGGGGTGCTTCACCGGTATGCGGGGCATGCCGTACTGAGGCTGAGAGAGACCCTTCGCACCCGATCCGGGTAATACCGGCGCGGGAAGTTTCAGAAAGTCTTGGCCGGCGCCCAGCGTTTGCAGGGGCGCCAGGATTCCCGCCGGGCTGCGCTTTGGGCGCATGGGTCCGTACGATTTCCGTATTGGACCGTCTGCGCCGCATAGCCTCCACGGTCGGCCTTGCCAGCCGGTTTCGTCCTTGGGTACGTCTGCTGCTGCCGTACGGAAAGGATACGATGACCGCCTACTCTTTTACTTGTTCCCCGATATTCGCCGCGTACGCTTTGCGTGACGGAGCGCCGTCATGAGTCGCGCCCATCAACATAGCGTGGGCAGCGTGCCCGACTTCGCCGTGCTCGGCGGCGGCCTGTGCGGCCGGCTCGTTGCATGGCGTCTCGCAGGCGAGGGCCATCGCGTCGCGCTCTACGAGCGTGGCGGCCCCGAGGGCGGCGAAGCCGCGGCCTGGGTCGCGGCCGCCATGCTCGCGCCGCTCGCCGAGGCCGCTGTTGCCGAGCTGCTCATTACCGAGCTTGGCGTCGCCTCGCTCGAATCCTGGCCGCGCATCCTGGCCGAGCTGCCCGAGCCCGTGTTCTTCCAGCGCAATGGCACGCTCGTGGTCTGGCATAGCGCCGATCGCACCGAAGCCCCACTCTTCGAGCGCCGCGTGCGCGCCAACGCGCCACGCTCGCTTGCCGATGCGAACTTCGTCGCGCTCGCCGGTGCGCAGCTGGACGCGGCCGAGCCCGCACTCGCAGGACGCTTCGCGCGCGGCTGGCTGCTCGAAGGCGAGGGCCAGCTCGACAATCGCCAGGCGTTGGCCGCGCTGGCGGCGGGGCTTGCCGTGCGTGGTGTGGAAACCCATTGGCACACCACGGTCGACGAGGCCAATCCGCCGCCCGCACGCGTGACGATCGACTGCCGCGGGCTGGGCGCCAAACCTGTGTTGCCGGGTTTGCGCGGCATTCGCGGCGAAGTCGCGCGCGTGCACGCGCCGGGCATCACGCTCACGCGCCCGGTGCGGCTCCTGCATCCACGCTATCCGCTCTATATCGCGCCCAAAGAACACGATGTCTTCGTGATCGGCGCGACCGAGATCGAAGGCGAGGACCGTTCGCCCGTGAGCGTGCGCTCGGCGCTCGAACTGCTGAGCGCGGCGTTTGCGGTGCATCCGGCGTTCGGCGAGGCGCGCATCCTCGAGTTGAACACGCAGTGCCGCCCGACGCTGCCCGACCACCGCCCGGCGCTCATTTGGGACGGCAAGACCACGCTGCGCGTGAACGGCCTCTACCGGCACGGCTTCATGATCGCGCCGGAAGTCGCCGACGAAGCCG
>DATBXG010000161.1:0-7365 GCA_036514415.1 Paraburkholderia sp. | reverse complement strand
CCCTGTCATGAAGGGCCTGATGCAGCGTAGCGATGCGCGCGCGATCCGCGACACGCTGCTCTGGTATGCGGCGATCATCGCGAGCGGCGTGCTCGCCGGGTTCCTGTGGCACGCGCAGTCGTGGTGGGCCCTGCCCGCGTTCCTGCTCTACGGCACGCTCTATTGCAGCCCCGCCGATTCGCGCTGGCACGAATCGGGTCATGGCACGGCATTCAGGACGCGCTGGATGAACGACGCGCTCTATCAGGTTGCGTCATTCCAGGTGTTTCGCTGCGCCACGATCTGGCGCTGGAGCCACGCGCGCCATCACACCGACACGCTCGTGGTGGGCCGCGATCCCGAGATCGCCGCGCCGCGCCCCACCGACTGGCTCTCGCTCGCGCTCAACGTATTCGCGCTCAAGCACGTGTCGCGCGAGCTGCCGCGCATGATCGGCGCTGCGTGCGGACGACTCGGCGCGGAAGAACAGAGCTTCGTGCCGGCCTCCGAATGGCCGAAGGCAATTCGCGAAGCGCGGTTGAGCCTGCTCGTGTACGCGATCGTGATTGGCTCGTGCATCGGCTACCGCACGATCCTGCCGCTGCTCTATATCGGCCTGCCGAGCCTCTACGGCGCGTGGCTCTATCTCTACTTCGGCCTCACGCAGCACGCGGGCATGCCCGAAAACGTGCTCGACCACCGCCGCAACTGCCGCACCGTGATGATGAATCCCGTGTTCCGCTTTCTCTACTGGAACATGAATTATCACGTCGAGCACCACATGTTCCCGATGATTCCTTTTCACGCGCTGCCGCGCCTGCATGAAGTGGTGAAAGCGGACATGCCGCCGCCTTATCGCAGCAGCCTCGCCGCTTACGCGGAAATCATCCCCGCGCTCGTGCGGCAAACACGCGACCCTTCGTATCACGTGGCGCGCCCGGTTCCGGGCCACGCCGAGGCCTGACAGGTTGCGCACGCAACTATATTCAATCAAGAGATCGCAACCATTTTGCATTCAACCGGAGCAAGGTGCTCTGCACTCACTCTGGCCGACACAGGAGACGACACATGACCCAATGGATCGACGCAGCCGCATTCGACGATATCGAAGACGAAGACGTCATGCGCTTTGACCACGCTGGACGCACGTTCGCGATCTACCGCGTGGAAGACCAGGTCTACGCGAGCGAGGGGCTCTGCACGCACGAACACGTGCACCTGAGCGACGGGCTCGTCATGGGCCACGTCATCGAGTGCCCGAAGCACAATGGCCGCTTCGACGTGCGCGACGGCCGGCCGCTGTGTGCGCCGGTATGCGAGAAGCTCGCAACGTACCCGGCGAAAGTCGAAGAAGGACGCATTCTCATCGAGCTATGACTCGATGAAATCTCCCATAACTGAAGCAATGAAGTCGCGCAAACGTTAGCGCGCGATGCATTGATCGCTACGTTGTATTAAACAAGCCGACTCGAAGTCTTTCTCTTCTTCATGTAACGAGAATGACATAAATAGCCATTAGCGTGCTGATTCTCCATATTAATCGGAATGGATAGTCATGCACCCCGCGCTCGCGCAATTTCGTCGTCCGGGACTTCCCGCAGGCCCGCGCAGCGCCGGAGAGCTGGCTCTGGAAGTTCCGGCTATCGACGCTGCGGATCCGAATTCCCTCGTCATGGAGATCTTCTATTCGCGGCACGATATGGCCAGTCTCGCGGTGATCGAAAACGATCGTCCCATCGGCCTCATCAACCGCGATATTTTCCTGTCGCAAATGAGCAAGCCGTTTCATCGCGAACTCTACGACAAGAAGAGCTGCATCGCGTTCATGGACAAGGAGCCATTGATCGTGGATGTGGACATGAGCATCGAAGCGCTCACCTTCAAGACGGTGGAAGTGGGCGAAAAGGCGCTCGTGGACGGTTTCATCGTGACGCGCGATGGCCGGTTCGTCGGCGTGGGCAACGGCCTGCGCCTGCTCTCCATCGTGGCGGAAATGCAGGCGGAGAAGAATCGCCAGATCATGCAGAGCATCGAGTATGCGAGCGTGATCCAGCAAGCCATGCTGCGCGCCTCGCGTGAAACGCTCTCGAACATGCTGCCCGACGCGGCGCTCGTCTGGGAGCCGCGCGACGTGGTCGGCGGCGACTTCTATCATTTCGCCGCATTCGCCGATGGCTGGTTCGGGGCGGTGGCCGATTGCACGGGCCACGGCGTGCCCGGCGCGTTCATGACCCTGCTCGCCTCGGCTTCGCTCTCGCAAGCGCTCGAACAGATCGGCCCGCGCAACCCTTCGGCGCTGCTTGCGGCCGTGAACCGCAACGTAAAGGGACTGCTTGGCCAGATCAACGGCGTGGGCGACGCCCCGCAGTCCAACGACGGGTTGGACGCCGCGTTCTTCTGGTTCGATGCCGCCAGCCAGGTGCTGCACTTTGCGGGTGCGCGGGTCGCGCTGCACGTGCTGCGCCCCGATGCAGCCCAGTTCGAAAGCATTGCCGGCGACCGCATGGGCGTGGGCTACGTAGACAGCCTCGCCGATTATGCGTGGACCCGCCACGCCGTCGAGGTGCCGCACGGCAGCCTGCTGTTCGTTTCCACCGACGGCCTGACCGACCAGATCGGCGGCCCGCGCAAGATCGCCTTTGGAAAACGCCGCGCGCTCGACAGGATTCTTGACCAGCGCGAGAACGCCTCTTCCTTCATTTGCGCACGCTTGCTCGAGACATTTGCCGCATGGCAAGGCTCGCAAGCGCGCCGCGACGATGTCACGCTTTTCTTTGCACGAGTTTGAGGTAGTCCACCAATATGTCTGGCATTCTGGATCAAAACTGCTGCTTCTTCGAGATCGCTCAGAAGCGCAATTTGCTCTTCTATCACAAAGGGTATTTCTCGCACAGCATCGTCGCCGCGATGAGCGAGGTCGTGAAGCTGCAACTGGAAGTGGCGGGACTGAGCACGTCAACGCGCAGACGGATCTTCTCGTCGTTCATCGAGCTTTCGCAAAACATCGTGCACTACTCGTGCGACGCGCTGGCCGAAGATCAGGGGCAAGGCGGTGCGATACGCGAAGGTGCGATGTGCATTTCCGCCGAGGGCGAGCGTCATCTCATGGTGTGCGTGAATCCCGTCGCCACGGCTGCCGTGGGCGCATTGCGCGAGAAGCTGGAGCCGCTGCGCAACATGTCGATCGAGGAAATCAAGCAGGCGTACAAGATGTCGTTGCGCGCCGACACGCCTCCCGACAGCAAAGGCGCGGGCCTGGGTTTTCTGACGATGGCGCGCGACGCCAGTGCGCCGCTCGAATTCGCGTTTCATCCACGCGAAGGCGATACGGACACCACACTGTTTTGCCTCAAGACCATCATCTGACCAGGGCGTACAAAATGGAAAACCTTTTTATCGCCGCCACGGCAACGTCGCCGGAAATCGACTTCCACTTCGACGAAAACGTGCTGTCACTGCGAGGCGAATCGTATCCCGAGAATGCCGCCGCGTTCTATGCGCCCATCATCGAGCGGCTCAACGTCTGGCTCAATGCGTGTGAAAACGTCGCGATCACGGTCGAGGTGACGCTCACGTACTTCAACAGCTCGAGCACGAAAATGCTGTTCAGCGTGTTCGACGCGCTGGATCGCGCCGCTTCGTCGGGCAACCGGGTGCAGGTGAACTGGTATCGCGACGAAGAAGACGAAACGATCCTCGAATTCGGCGAGGAACTGCAAACCGACTTCACGGCAATCAAGTTCAACGATTGCCCGGTTGCCACTTGAGGACGCCTTGAGGACTACGCGCGTGGAAACGACTGCCCTGCGGGACACACCGAAGGATCACTCCCTTGACCTGTTCCGCAGCGAGAGCGAGGCGCTGGCGCGTGCCCGGGCGATTGCCGCGGGTGCGGACTCGCACGCGCAGCGCTATCACGAGGCGTTGACCGAACTCATCCGGCATTACGAGCGCCTGATGCGCGAGACCCGCCGCCTGATCC
The DNA here is from genome assembly GCA_036514415.1 of Paraburkholderia sp. Lineage (GTDB taxonomy): Bacteria > Pseudomonadota > Gammaproteobacteria > Burkholderiales > Burkholderiaceae > Paraburkholderia. Next base: position 3,404 of record DATBXG010000161.1, on the reverse strand, counting down.
GGCGCAGCGATCGCGCCGAGCGGGAAATGCAGGCGCTCACCCAGCAACTGCAATTTCGCGCGACGCACGACGCGCTCACGGGCGTGCTCAATCGAAGCGCCGTGATCGAGCGCACAGTGAAGGCGCTGCGAGCGAATCGTGCGGTAATGATCCTGCTCGATATCGATGACTTCAAGAAGGTCAACGACGACTTCGGGCACCCTGCGGGCGACGCCGTGATTTCTGGCATCGTGAACTGCCTGCGGCGCATTCTGGGCGAGGCCGGCATTATCGGGCGCGTGGGCGGCGAAGAGTTCACGGTGGTATTGCCAGGCTTCGAAATCGCCGAGGCGCTGCAACTGGCCGAGCGCATGCGCGCGGCCATCGCCAGCCATGCATTCCCTGCTCCGGTGAGCCGCCCCATCACCGCCAGTTTCGGCGTGAGCGACAATCCAGCCGGCACGGATTTCGACACCGCATATGGACTCGCGGACTCCGCCTTGTACACGGCGAAGCGCGGTGGCCGAAACTGCGTGACATTCGAAGGGCAAATCGCGTCGGCGGATTGAAAGGCAGTGGGCGTTCCCGCTGCTATGCAGCACTCACCTGCACGTGATACAGCGCCCACGGGCACGAAACGAATCGCTCCTTGAGCGGCTTGCTCGCCAGTTCGGGAATGCGGTCGGCGTCGTAGACCGCCCAAAGCGGCCCCAGCCCGCCAAGCGGCATAGGCTTGCCATCGAGATGCGTCGCCACGATGTAGCGGTAAGCACGCACGGTGTCGAGCGTCACCATCGCCCCGTAGCCGTCGATCGCGCGGAGCATGACTTTCGTGGCGCCGGCGTCCGGCGCGCCAACGCCTTGAAGCACGTCACTCAGCAGCGGCCCGGATAGCGTGTGCGGCTGCGCATCGTATTCGAGCGTGGGCCGGATCGTGATGGCCGGCAAACTCGCGAGCGACTGGAAGCTGTGCGTATAGGCATCCGGAAATTTCACGAGTTGCTTACCGAACAACTGATCGAGCGCCGGATCGAATTCGCCTCGATTGCGACGCTTGATGCTGCCTGAGATCGTGAGCAGCGCAGGCGATGTGGCGCACGCGCCGCTTGCGTCGTTCTTGCCCGCCAAAGCCGGGCGCGCCGAAGTCGCCGCCCCGAACGCGACGGCGCTGCTCAGGAATTGCCGCTTGTCCATATTGGTTTTCCCTTTTCTGAACGCTACTACAATGGTGCGGAGAAAGTAGCCACGCGTAAGCATATTCCAGGCAATGAAATCGCGCGTCGGCAGAACAAACCAGCGAGGCGATCGATGACAACGAAGCGGCCGCAACACCTGGCATTGCCTGGGCAAGTCGTGCTCGTCTTGCAGGGCGGCGGCGCGTTGGGCGCCTATCAGCTCGGCGTCTACGAGGCGATGCAAGAGGCCGGCATCGATGTCGACTGGGTGATCGGCACGTCCATTGGTGCGATCAATGCGGCGTTGATCGCCGGAAATCCTCCGGAGCACCGCTTCGAGTGTCTGCAGGAATTCTGGCATCGCGTCACCGACCGCACCCGGTTCGACGTCACGGCCTCATGGCCTGGCTGGGGGCCAGGCTGGGACAAGACGTTTGCAAAACTGATGATCATCGGCGGCGGGATTTCGGGATTCTTCCAGCCCAACCCGGCGTCGTGGTTCGGGCCGCTCGCCCGCCTCGGCGTGGATCGCGCGTCTTACTACAGGATCGCACCGTTACGCGACACGCTCGTTTCGCTGGTCGATTTCGAGCGGCTCAACGCCGGGCATCCACGCCTCACCGTTGGTGCCGTGAACGCCCGCACGGGCGCGATGCGCTATTTCGATACGCGCGACCAGCGCCTGAACGTCGAGCACATCATGAGTTCGGGCGCGCTGCCCCCCGCGTTCCCGGCCGTGCGCATCGACGGTGAACCGTACTGGGACGGCGGCATCTATTCCAACACGCCGGTCGAGGTCGTGCTGGACGACAAGCCGCGCAGGAGTTCGGTCATCTTCTCGGTGCAGGTGTGGAATCCCGCCGGCCCCGAGCCGGAAAGCATCTGGCAGATCGCGGAGCGTCAGAAGGACATTCAGTACGCAAGCCGCACGGAAAGCCATATCGCGCGCCAGCAGCAGATACACCGGCTGCGCCACGTGATCCGCGAGCTCGCGAAACGCGTGCCCGAAGCCGAGCGAGACTCGCTCGATGTCCGGGCGCTTGCCGCCTGGGGCTGCGAGACCACCATGCGCCTCATCAAGCTAGCGGCGCCGCGGCTCGATGACGACGACCAGTTGAAGGATATCGACTTCACGCCCGCCGGCATTGCCGCGCGCAGGCGTGCGGGCTACGACGCCGCCATGCGCGCGATCGCGGCAAAGCCATGGGAAGCGCCCATGGATCCGATAGAAGGGCTGAGCGTTTACAGCGCGGACGAAGGGTAAAAAGAAAACGATATGGGAAAGAATCCCATATCGCCCCACTCGAACCGCAGTGGAAAAAGCCGGCGGGTGGAGTCGCCGGCCGAGCAGACCGATTGAGCCCTTCAGTGCGCGTGTGCGGCGAGCAGCGACTTGAGTTTCGTCGCGCTGTCGGCAAGACGTTCGGGTTCGATGCGCGCGCGGCGCGCGATCAGCTCCTGCGCGATGCGCACGTCGCGTGCGATGTCGCCGGTCTGCCCCACGCCGCTCGCGCCCACCAGCACGCCCTCTTCGTCGAGCGCGAAAAACACCTTCGAAGCGGCGCCCGTTTCGCGCACGGCCTTCGTCGAGCCGAACGCGGGCAAGCCCGCGATCTGGATCGTCACGTCGTATTGATCGGACCAGAACCACGGCACCGCGCCGTGCACGTCGTCGTGGCCGAGCATGTTGAGCGCGGCCACGCGCGCCTGATCCTCGGCGTTGCGCCAGCATTCCAGACGAATGCGCCGCCCATATAGCGGATGCACGAACGAGCACACGTCGCCTGCTGCGAAGACGTCCGGATCGCTCGTGCGCAGCGTGGGATCGACGGCGATGCCGTTGTCGATCGCGAGCCCCGTTTCCTGCGCGAGCGCCACCCGCGGCACCACGCCGACGCCGACCACGACCGCATCGCAAGGCACGACGGATCCGTCGCCCAGAACGACGGCGTTGACACGCCCGTCACCCCGGAGGCTGTAGACCTGCACGTCGAAGCGCACGTCCACGCCCTTCGCGCGATGGAGGTCCACGAGGCACTGAGCCACCTCGGCAGGAACCGCGCGCATCAGCGCGCGCGGCGCGGCTTCGAGCACCACGACCTCGCAGCCGCGCTGCCTGGCGGAGGCCGCGACTTCTAGCCCGATGAAGCCCGCGCCGATCACCGCCATGCGCCGCCCCGGCCCGAGTTCGCCTGCGATGGCGAGCGCGTCGCCGGCATTGCGCAGCACGTGCACGCCCGCGAGATCCGC
>DATBXG010000160.1:0-3278 GCA_036514415.1 Paraburkholderia sp. | reverse complement strand
GGCGTCAATCCGGAAACGCAGGAAACGCTGTACGAAGCGGGCTCGCTGCTTGACGAAGATTCGGTCGAAGAGATCGAGCGTCTGGGTATCGACGAAGTGCGCGTGCGCACGCCGCTTACCTGCGAAACGCGTTACGGTCTGTGCGCGGCATGTTATGGCCGCGACCTGGGCCGTGGCTCGCTGGTGAACGTCGGTGAAGCAGTGGGCGTTATCGCTGCTCAGTCGATCGGTGAGCCGGGCACGCAGCTGACCATGCGTACGTTCCACATCGGTGGCGCGGCGTCGCGTGCGGCGGTGGCTTCGTCGGTCGAAGCGAAGTCGAACGGTACGGTGCGTTTCACGGCGACGATGCGTTACGTGACGAATGCGAAGGGCGAGCAGATCGTCATTTCGCGTTCGGGCGAAGCGCTGATCACCGACGATCACGGCCGCGAGCGCGAGCGTCACAAGGTGCCGTACGGCGCGACGCTGCTGCAACTCGACGGCGCGCAGATCAAGGCAGGCACGCAGCTGGCCACGTGGGATCCGCTGACGCGTCCGATCATCACCGAGTGGGGCGGTACGGTGAAGTTCGAAAACGTCGAGGAAGGCGTGACGGTCGCGAAGCAGATCGACGACGTGACGGGTCTTTCGACGCTGGTCGTGATCGACGTGAAGCGCCGTGGTTCGCAGGCTTCGAAGAGCGTGCGTCCGCAGGTCAAGCTGCTCGACGCGAACGGCGAAGAAGTCAAGATCCCGAACTCGGAGCACTCGGTTCAGATCGGCTTCCAGGTCGGCGCACTGATCACCGTGAAGGACGGTCAGCAGGTTCAGGTGGGTGAAGTGCTCGCACGTATCCCGACTGAAGCGCAGAAGACGCGTGACATTACGGGTGGTCTGCCGCGTGTGGCGGAACTGTTCGAAGCGCGTTCGCCGAAGGACGCAGGTATCCTGGCGGAAGTCACGGGTACGACGTCGTTCGGTAAGGACACGAAGGGCAAGCAGCGTCTCGTTATCACGGACCTCGAAGGCAATCAGCACGAGTTCCTGATCGCGAAGGAAAAGCAGGTTCTGGTGCACGATGGTCAGGTCGTCAACAAGGGCGAAATGATCGTGGACGGCCCGGCCGATCCGCACGACATCCTGCGTCTGCAGGGTATCGAAGCGCTGTCGCGTTACATCGTGGACGAAGTGCAGGACGTGTACCGTCTGCAGGGCGTGAAGATCAACGACAAGCACATCGAAGTGATCGTGCGTCAGATGCTGCGCCGTGTGCAGATCACCGACAACGGCGATACGCGCTTCATCCCTGGCGAACAGGTCGAGCGTTCGGACATGCTCGACGAAAACGACAAGATGAACGCGGAAGACAAGCGTCCGGCAACGTACGAGAACGTGCTGCTCGGTATCACGAAGGCATCGCTCTCGACCGACTCGTTCATCTCGGCGGCATCGTTCCAGGAAACGACCCGCGTGCTGACCGAAGCGGCGATCATGGGCAAGCGCGATGATCTGCGTGGCCTGAAGGAAAACGTGATCGTCGGCCGTCTGATCCCGGCCGGTACGGGTCTCGCGTTCCACAAGGCGCGCAAGGCGAAGGAATCGTCGGATCGCGAGCGTTTCGACCAGATCGCTGCGGAAGAAGCGTTCGAGTTCGGCACGCCGGAAACCCCGGCCGCCGAGCAGCCGCAACAGCCGCACACGACGGACGAGTAAGCGCGGGGCGGCGCAAGCCGCCTTTCGCTCTCCTGCAGTAGTGGTCTCGCAAAAGCCGCCTGGTTTCGACCGGGCGGCTTTTTTATTGGCGCGCGTTTTCCGCGCCGGCGCTGTGCGACGTTGCGCGCGTTTCGCACGCGCGCCTGCGGCGTCGTGCCGCAGCGCCGGCCCGGCCGCTGCGCGCATCGGTGAGGCGTGCTAACGTAGCGCGCCAAGGCAGTCCGCGCGGGTCTTCGCGTACGGCGCGGACGGCATTTATCTGAATCTGGAGGCGGTAATCATGTGGGTCGTTGGGGTCGGTCTCATCCTGAATCTGGCGGCGTGCGTCGCCAGCTTTTCGCAGCTGCTGCATCACGTTGGCAATCAGCCGGCGGCGAACTTCTTCGCGACCTTCCTCGTGATGTGGGCGTTCCTGATCATCGGTTTCATCATGCTGCTGGCGGGCCGGCACAAAGGAGGCGTCGCGCTGCTGACGATCGGTTCGCTGATTTTCGTCGGCGCCAACGTCGTGCTCTTCGGCTCCGGCATGTTCGTGATCGCAGCGGTAGTCGTGGCCATCCTGACGATCGTCGGTGCAGTTCGGGTCGCGCGCCGGCGCCTTGCCGCCTGACGAACCCGCTTCTCTCAGGCTGAGTGCGAATCGCGATCTGCGCGCGGCTGCCTGCGTTTCTCCTGGCCGAACGGCCAATCTTCATGGTAGCGGCGGTCAAGGCGCGCCCGGGTTGGTAAAATCCGGGGCACCGCCTTTGCTCTGCACGCTCACCGCCTTCATGTCCCGCTCCCTCGAAATCCTCAACGAAGTCTTCGGCTATCCCGCATTCAGAGGGCAGCAAGCCGAGATCGTCGAGCATGTGGCAGGGGGCGGCGATTCGCTGGTGCTCATGCCCACCGGCGGCGGCAAATCGCTCTGCTACCAGATTCCCGCGCTCGTGCGTCACGAAGCCGGGCAAGGCGCCGGCATCGTCGTCTCGCCGCTCATCGCGCTCATGCAGGACCAGGTCGCCGCGCTCACCGAAGTCGGCGTGCGTGCCGCCTACCTGAATTCGACGCTGAGCGGCGCGGAAGCGGCGGCCACGGAGCGCGCGCTGCGCGAAGGCGATCTCGATCTCCTCTATGTCGCGCCCGAGCGCCTCATGACGCCGCGCTTTCTCGATCTGCTCGAACGCACGCGCATCGGCCTCTTCGCGATCGACGAGGCGCACTGCGTGTCGCAATGGGGCCATGACTTCCGGCCCGAATACATCCAGCTCTCGGTGCTGCACGAGCGCTTTCCGGACGTGCCGCGCATCGCGCTCACGGCGACCGCCGACGCCATCACGCGCGACGAGATCGTGCACCGCCTCGCGCTCGACGACGCGCGCGTGTTTGTCTCGAGCTTCGACCGGCCGAACATCCGCTACCGCATCGTCGAGAAGGACAACGCGCGCACGCAGCTGCTCGACTTCATCCGCGCGGAGCACACGCGCGCCGACGGCACCACGGATGCGGGCGTCGTCTACTGTCTCTCGCGCCGCAAGGTGGAAGAGACCGCGGAGTGGCTGAAGGGGCAGGGCGTGCGCGCCTTGCCGTACCACGCTGGCATG
>DATBXG010000159.1:0-6519 GCA_036514415.1 Paraburkholderia sp. | reverse complement strand
ACCGAGCGGCGCCTCTCGCACGTGTTCGCGATGGACGTGCCCTCGTACCACAAGCCGCTCTTCATCACCGACGCCGCCGTCAACATCTTCCCGAAGCTCGCCGACAAGGCCGACATCGTGCGCAACGCGATCGAGCTCGTGCAGTCGCTCGGCGTCGGCACGCCGAAGGTCGCGATCCTCGGTGCGATCGAGACGGTGTCCGAGAAGATGCCCTCCACCATCGACGCCGCCGCGCTCTGCAAGATGGCCGACCGCGGCCAGATCACGGGCGGCCTGCTCGACGGGCCGCTCGCCTTCGACAACGCGATCAGCGCCGAAGCCGCGCGCATCAAGGGCATCGCCTCGCCCGTGGCCGGCGACCCCGACATCCTGCTCGTGCCCGACCTCGAAGCGGGCAACATGCTCGCCAAGCAGCTCACTTTTCTCGCCGGCGCGGAAGCGGCCGGCATCGTCCTCGGCGCGCGCGTGCCGATCATCCTCACGAGCCGCGCCGACAGCGTGCGCTCGCGCATCGGCAGCTGTGCGATCGCCGTGCTCGTCGCGCACGCGCGGCGCGCGCGCAAAGCAACGGAGATCCTGTGAGCAGCGTTCAAACCCAGCCGGCCGCGGAAGGCCATGTCGTGCTCGTCGTGAATGCGGGTTCATCGAGCATCAAGTGTTCGGTGTATCGCGTGATCGAGGACCCGCGCGTCGAAGGCGGCGCGCGCGCGCTGCATGGCGCGGGCGGGCAGATCGAGGGCATCGGCGTCGCGCCGCGCGTGGTCGCGCATATGGCCGACGGCCGCCTGATCGTCGACGAGAAGTTTCCCGTCGCCCAGGTCGCCGATCACGACGCTGCGTTTCGCCTCCTGCGCCTCGTGCTCGCCGTGGGGCTGCGCGACACGCCGCCCGCCGCGATCGGTCACCGCGTGGTGCACGGCGGCGCGCGCCATGCCGACGCCGTGCTCATCGACGACGATGTGATCGAGGAGCTGGATGCGCTCACGCCGCTCGCGCCCCTGCATCAGCCGCACAATCTCGCGGCCATCCGCGCGGTGCGCCAGGCCGCGCCCGAGCTGCCGCAGGTGGCGTGCTTCGACACCGCGTTCCACGCGGGCAACGACATCATGGCGCAACTCTTCGCGCTGCCCTACAGCTATTACGGCGAAGGCGTGCGCCGCTACGGCTTTCACGGCCTCTCGTACGAGTACATCGCCAAACACCTGCACCAGGTCGCGCCCGACATCGCGCGCGGACGCGTTGTCGTCGCGCATCTGGGCAACGGCGCGAGCCTGTGCGCGATGAAGGACGGCAAGAGCGTCGAAACGACCATGGGCCTCACCGCGCTCGACGGCCTGCCCATGGGCACGCGCTGCGGCGCGCTCGATGCGGGCGCCGTGCTCTGGATGATGGCGAGCGGCATGGATTACCACGCGATCGAGAAGGTGCTGTATCACGAGTCGGGCCTGAAGGGCCTCTCGGGCGTGAGCAGCGACATGCGCGAACTGCTGGCGAGCGGCAGCGAACAGGCGAAGCTCGCGATCGACTTCTATACGTATCGCATCGCGCAGGACGTGGGCAAGCTCGCCGTGGTGCTGGGCGGGCTCGATGGGCTCGTGTTCACGGGCGGCATCGGCGAGCATGCCGCGCCCATCCGCGCGCAGGTGTGCGAGCGGCTCGCGCCACTATTCGGCATTGCGCTCGACGCGCAAGTCAACGAGGCGGGCAGCAGTGACGGCAAGGAACGCGTGAGCACGCGCGAAAGCCGCGTGCCCGTTTTCGCGATCCGCACCGACGAGGAAGGGATGATCGCGCTGCATACGGCGCGGCTGTTGCGGGAGGCGCTCAAGCGCTAAGCCGGCCTCGAGGATTTTCGCCAAAGGAAAAGAGCAGGCAGAACCTCAGGCAAACGCCGGGCCGCCTTCGTCGAATGCCTCGTCGCGCAACCGCTACGGCGCTGCGCCGTGCACGAGCGTATCGACGAAATACTTCGCGCGCGGCCACGGACCGAAGCCCGCCGCCGTGTTGATGTGTCCTGCATCGCCGAGATTCACGAACGTGCTGCCCAATTGCTGCGCGAGCGCGCGGGCGCCTTCGAGCGGCATCCACGGATCGGTTTCGCTGCCGATGAGGATGGACGGCACGGGCAGCGGCCGCGCCTCGAACGCACCGGCAAAGCGGAACTTCTCGGGGCTCGCGGGCGCGACGAACAGCACGCCCGCAATATCGGCGCCGCCCTTGCCGCCGTTACCGCTTCGACCCGTTCCGCTGCTTCGCCCAAGCATGCCCGTTTGCAGCGCATACGCGGCCACGAGGCAGCCGAAGCTGTGCGCGGCCAGCAGGAACGGTCCGCGCTCGCCGGCTAGCCGCTGCGCGAGCGCGGCGCCCCAGACCGCGAGATCGGGCGCGTCCCAGTCATCCTGCTCCGCACGCAGCGAGCGCGCGAACTGGCGTTCGAGCCAGCTCTGCCAGTGAGCGCCATCGCTGCCGTGCAGGCCGGGCACGGTGACGACGCGGGGCGGCCAACGCATTTGCGCGCACGAAAGCATGATTTTTTCCTCGCTGGATCACGGCGTGAATCGATTGTGGCCCGCGAGCCGCGCACGCCGAACCAATTTTTTTTGCTTAGCTTTTCGGCACCCTCGGCGCGGCCCGGCGCAGGACGCGTCGCGGCCACCGCGCCGCGATTCGCCCGGCGGCCGCGGGCCTGAAAAAGTAGAATGGTGCCAGTGCACGCGGCCGCATCGTGCCGCACCCGCTTCAGGAATCCCCATGTCGCAGGCCACGCGCCTCCATCAGCGTCCGCTGCTACCGTTTCGTCTCGCGCTTGCCGCCGCGAAACCGGGCAACGCGCGCGGGCTCGAGCCGCACAGCCGTTACCAGGGACAGGTCGACCCATCATGAAAATCATTTTCTGGTTCCCGCAAACCGACGCTTCCACGTGGCTGCACGGCCTCGCGCGCGCCCTGCCCGACGCCGAGCTGCGCGAGTGGCAGCCCGGCGACACCGACCCCGCGGACTACGCGGTCGTCTGGCACCCGCCGCGCGAACTCTTCGGCGTGCCCGGACTGCGCGCCATCTTCAATCTGGGCGCGGGCGTCGACGCGATCCTCGCGCACGAGCGCGAGCGGCCCGGCACCCTGCCCGGCACCGCCATGCTCGTGCGGCTCGAAGACTCGGGCATGGGCCGGCAGATGAGCGAGTACGTGCAGCACGCCGTGCTGCGCTACCTGCGCCGCTTCGACGAATACGCGCTCGCGCAGGCGCGCTGCGAATGGCACGTGCTTGCGCCGCATCCGCACGAGACTTTCACCGTGGGCGTGCTCGGCCTTGGCGTGCTGGGCGCGCAGGTCGCGCACGCGGTGGCCTCGCTCGGCGTGCCGGTACGCGGCTTTTCGCGCAGCGCGAAGACGATCGAGGGCATCGAGACGTTCTCGGGCGAGCTGCACGGCCCGCAGTTCGACGCCTTCCTCGATGGCGTGAAGGTGCTCGTGAACCTGCTGCCCGCCACGCCCGACACCGAAAGCGTCCTGAACGCGCGCACCTTCGGCAGGCTCTCGCGCGGCGCGTATGTCGTGAACGTGGCACGCGGCACGCATCTCGCCGAACAGGATCTGCTCGACGCCCTGGCCGACGGCACGCTCGCGGCGGCGACGCTCGACGTGTTCCGCGAAGAACCGCTGCCGCCCGATCATCCGTTCTGGCGCGAACCGCGCATCACGATCACGCCGCACAGCTCGGCACTCACCTTGCGCGACGAAGCGATCTCGCAGGTCGCCGACAAGATCGGCGCGCTCGCGCGCGGCGAGACGGTGAGCGGCGTCGTGCATGTCGGGCGCGGTTACTGAGCATATCGAAGCATTCCGGATACAAGCTGGAGACACAAACATGGCACTCCCCACCGCAGTCAAGATCGTCGAAGTCGGCCCGCGCGACGGCCTGCAGAACGAGAAGGACTTCGTTCCCACCGCGACGAAGATCGAACTCATCAACCGGCTAACCGCCGCTGGATTTCCGAACATCGAGGCCGCCTCGTTCGTCTCGCCCAAATGGGTCCCGCAGATGGCCGACGGCGCCGAGGTCATGGCCGGCATCGAGCGCCGCGAAGGCGCGATCTATTCGGTCCTCACGCCTAACCTGCGCGGCTTCGAAGGCGCGCTCGCCGCGCGCGCGGACGAGATCGTGATTTTCGGCGCGGCGAGCGAAGCGTTCTCGCAGAAGAACATCAACTGCTCGATCGCGGAAAGCATCGAGCGCTTCGTGCCGGTCGCGCAAGCCGCGAAGGAGCACGGCATCCGCATTCGCGGCAGCGTGTCGTGCTCGCTCGGCTGCCCGTACCAGGGTGAGGTGCCGGTCGCTTCGGTCGTCGACGTGGTGGAGCGCTTCGCGGCCCTCGGCTGCGACGAGATCGATATCGCCGACACCATCGGCGTGGGCACCGCAAAGCGCGTGCACGAAGTGTTCGAAGCGGTGACGAAGGTGTTCCCGCGCGAGCGCCTCTCGGGCCACTTCCACGACACCTACGGCCAGGCGCTCGCCAACATCTACGCGGCGCTCGAAGAAGGCGTCGCCATTTTCCACGCCTCGGTGGCGGGACTTGGCGGCTGCCCGTACGCGAAGGGCGCCACGGGCAACGTCGCGACCGAAGACGTGCTGTACCTCATGAACGGACTCGGCATTCATACCGGCGTCGACCTGAACCAGGTCGTCGCGGCAGGCGACTTCATCTCGAACGCCATCGGCCGCCCCAACGTCTCGCGCGCGGGCAAGGCGCTGCTCGCGAAGGCGCGCAGCGAAGCCGCCTGCGCCTGATGCATCGACACTTGAATCGCAGTACGAAGGAAATACACATGACGGAAACCTCCGACAACCTCGACGCCCTGCCCGAATCCGCGCGCCGTGTCGCCCTGATGCTGCGCGAGCGCGGCCATGCCAGGCCGGTCGTGATGCTGCCCGAAACCGGCAAGACTTCCGCCGAAGCGGCCGCGGGTCTTGGCTGCGAAGTCGCGCAGATCGCCAAGTCGATCCTGTTCCGCCGCCGCGAAGACGACGCGCCGGTGCTCGTGATCGCGAGCGGCGCGAACCGCGTGGACGAAAAGAAAGTGGCCGCGCACGTCGGCGAAGTCGGCCGCGCCGACGCGAAGTTCGTGCGCGAAAAGACGGGCTACGCGATTGGCGGCGTCTGCCCGATCGGCCACGCTACGACACCCGTCACGCTCATCGACGCCGACCTGTTCGAGCTGGAAAGCCTGTGGGCCGCGGCGGGCCATCCGCATGCGGTGTTCAACCTCTCTCCGCAAGAGCTTGCCGTGTTGACGGGCGCGCCCGTGGTGGACGTCGCGCTGCGCAGCGAATGAACGGCGGAATGAACGGCGGCATGAACGCGCCGCCGCCCTCGCCGTGCATCAACATCTGCCGCATGCAGGAGGCGAGCGGCCTCTGCGAAGGCTGCCTGCGCACCATCGACGAGATCGCCTCCTGGTCCACGTTCGACGACGCAGCGAAACGCGCCGTCTGGGACGCGATCGAGACGCGCCACGCCGAGTGGCTCGACAAGCGGTTCGAATCGCGTGACGAATCGCAAGCGCGAACCCAGGGAGAAAAACAATGAACGCGCCCGCCCGCGTCGTGACGATCGGCGAGACGTTCCGCTCGACGCTCGAACTCACGCCCGAGTCGGTGAAATCGTTCGGGCTGCTGGTGAACGACCTGAACCCGCTGCACCACGATGAAGCCTACGCAGCGCAAAGCCGCTTCGGCGGCCTGATTGCTTCCGGCACGCAGCCCACCGCGCATTTCATGGCGCTGCTCGCCACGCACTTCTCGCAGTACGCCCAGCCGCTCGGACTCGAGTTCGACATGAAGCTCAAGCGCGCCGCGCACGCGACCGACACGCTCACGTTCGAATGGCGCGTCGAGGAAGCCTGGTGGAAGCCGAGCCTGCACGGCGACCTCGTGAAGCTCGCGGGCGAGGCCGTGAACCAGAAAGGCGAAACGCTCGTGGTCGGCCGCGCGACGATCCTCGTCATGCCGAGGCCCGAGCACGCGAAAGCATGAACACAGCGCCCGCGCTTCCCGGCGTTCCCGCCCTTCCGGCATCGATCCGCGTATTCGAGCGCGGCTGGCTTTCGTCGAACAACGTGCTGCTCGTCGACGAACAGTGCGCCGCGCTCGTCGACACCGGCTACGCCACGCACGCCGAACAGACCCTTGCGCTCGTGCGCCATGCGCTGGGCGCGCGTGCGCTCGACCTTGTCGTCAACACGCACCTGCATTCCGACCACTGCGGCGGCAATGCCCGGCTACAGGCGCACTGGCCCTGCGCCACGCTGATCCCTGCCGCGAGCGCGGCCAGCGTGCGCGCCTGGGACGAAGCGCGCCTCAGCTTTCTCGCCACCGGGCAGACCTGCGAGCGATTCGCGTTCACGGGCACGCTCGCGGCGGGCGAACGGCTCACGCTTGGCGGCTTCGAGTGGGAGGTGATCGGCGCGCCGGGGCACGACCCCGACTCGGTGATACTCTACGCGAGCGAGCCGCGCC
>DATBXG010000158.1:0-5300 GCA_036514415.1 Paraburkholderia sp. | reverse complement strand
AGGCACGGTGTCGAGCGGCGCGCCCGCCGCGTCGTAGGCGCCGAACCACTGCCCAAAGTGCTCCGACTGCGACAGCCCCTGCACCTGCGCCCACTGACCGGCGGCACGCGCATGTGCCAGCGCTGTGGCGAACGTATCGTCGTACCAGCAGTCGACGTACAGACCCGCGCCGCTCGTGGCCAGCGCGCGGTGCAATGCCGAGGGCGTCGGCACCGTGCCGAACGCTTCGTTCATGATGCTCACCACCGACTTGCGGTGCTTGAAGTTCTCGATGAACTGGGCGGCCTGCGTGAGCCGGTTGCGGATCTTGTGCGGCACGCTCACCTTCGCGGTCATGATCTGCGCAAGCGCGTCGGGCGTCGCCGGCACGCCGGCGTCCGGACAAAGCGCGAGCATGCCCGGGCCGAGATAGGGAATGACGCTGCCGCTGCCGATCTGGCGAGCGATGCTGTCGACGGAAGCGGAAGAATGGCTCATGAACCGGATACCTCAGAGATAAATGGCGGCCCCCGCGCCCACGTTGGTCGCGGTGTCCTTCAACGTCTTGACGATGTATCTGACCTGGTCCGCGTCGAGCTGCGTGTGCAGCGGCAACGCAAGCGCCCGGTCGCCGATGCGCTCCGTGTCGGGTAGCGAGCCGCGCCTGCGCCCGATCGCGTCGGCGGCGCTCATGTAGTGGAACTGCTCGTGCAGCGGATGGCTGTAGGCCGCCGTTTCGATGCCGCAGGCCAACATGTCGTCGATCATCTGCGCGCGCGCGCTCTGGGTGAAACGCTTGCCGAGGTGCACGACGTAGAGCATCCAGTGCACTTCCTCGACGTCCTCCGCCAGATACGGCGGCTTGATGCCCTCGAAGCTCTGCATCGCCTCGTGATACCAGGCCTCCACCTGCTTGCGCTGCGCGAGCCGCTCGTCGAGCCCCGCCAGCTGCGCGAGGCCGAGCGCGGCTGTCAGCTCGCTCATGCCCGCCTGCAGCGGCACGCGCGCGCCCACCGAAACCGACTCGCGATCGGCGATCCGGCGCTTGCGCAGGTAGCGCAGCTCGTAGGCGAGGCTATCGTCGTCCGTGACGATCATCCCGCCTTCCCCAGCGCACAAGGCCGAGGGCGCCGAGAAGTCGAACACCGAGACGTCGCCGAACGACCCGACGCTGCGCCCCCGGTAGCGGGAGCCGAGCGCTTCGGTGCTGTCCTCGATCAGCCGCAGGCCGTGCGCATCGGCCAGTTCGCGCAGCGGTCCCCAGGCTGCCGGATGCCCGTTGGTGTTGCCCGCGAGGATCGCACGCGTGCGCGGGCCGATCTTCTGCTGCGCCTTCGCGGCGTTCAGGCAGCCGCTCCAGTAGTCGATGTCGGCGAACACCGGCGTCGCGCCAGCCAGCGTGATCGCCTGCGCAACCTGGTGCCACGTGTGCGATGCGCAGATCACTTCGTCGTCTGCACCGATGCCGAGCGCGCGCAGGGCTATCCACGTGCCGAGCGTGCCGCTCGCCACGGCGATCGCATGAGCGCGTCCGCTCCAGCCCGCAAACGCGGTCTCGAACGAATCGAGCATCGGCCCATCGCTCCAGCGCGAAGATTGCAGAACGGCCTGGACCAGCTCGATCTCGCGCGCACCGCAGGCCGGCTCGCTCAACGCGATCTCATCGATCTCCATGAGGCGCCCCGTCTTCGGTGAAGATCACCATGTCGGCCTCGCTCGCCTGCGCCGTCACGCAAACGCACATCCCTTCCGACGTCGCGAAATAGACGCGTCGCCCGGCAAACTCGAACGCCGGCGTTTCATCGCGCATCTCGGCGGCGCTGATACGCATGACGCGCACGCCCGGATAGCACTTGCGCCAGCTCGCTGCCGCGTCGGGCAGGGTTGGCGAGGTGCGAATCAACTCGGTCATGACTTCGACCTGATCGGCAGCGAGCGCCATGTCAGTCCTCCCCACCCGCCACGCGGCGGGCCTCCACGGTGATCGGCAGCGCGGTATCCGCCGCCATCTCGGGCAACTCCAGCTGCCAGCCGTTCGCAAGCGTGACGAGCCCGCCCCACATCTGCGGGCGCGCTATCGAGACGATCGGTTCCTCGAGGTCCTTCTTGGGCACATAGGCGCTCAATGTGCCTTTGCTGTCCTTGCGGATCATGACTTTCACGAGAGAAGCTCCAGGGTTCGTGTGGGAATTCAGGCCGCGTGGGCGGCATCGTTTTCGAGAAGCGGGGCGAGCAATGGCGGCAACGTCGCCAGCAGGTATTCGATGTCGCGCGCCGTGGTCGTTTCGCCGAGCGAGAGGCGAACGGCGGCGAGCGCTTCGTCGCGCGGCACGCCCATCGCGGCGAGCACATGCGAAGGCGCGCTGCCTGCCGACGAACAGGCCGCGCCGGACGACGCGCAAATGCCCAGTTGTTCGAGACGCTGAAGCACGACCTCCGCGGGCAACTGCCCGAACCGCAGGTAACTGGTGCAGCCCACGCGCGGCGCGCCAGCGCAGAACACGTGCACGCCGGGCAGCGCGCATTGCAGCCCCGCTTCGAGTGCATCCCGCAGATGCGCGATGCGCGCCGCCTTTGCCTTGACGTCGCCGAGTGCTTCGAGCGCCGCCGCGAAACCCACGATGGCGGGCAGGTTCTCGGTACCGCCGCGACGGTGTCGCTCCTGCGTGCCTTGCATCTGCGGCCGTAGCGCCACGCCCTGACGCAGCAGCAATGCGCCGATGCCCTTCGGCCCGCGCAGCTTGTGCGCCGAGAGCGAAACGGCATCGACGCCAAGCGCCACGAAGTCGAACGGCGCCTTGCCGACGAGTTGCGTCGCATCGACGTGCATCCGCGCCCCGGCCGCATGCGCGAGCGCGCGCACTTCGGCCACCGGCATCAGCACGCCCGTCTCGTTGTTCGCCGCCATCAGCGAAACGAGCCCGACATCTGCGCCGATCAGGCGCGCCGCCTCGTCTAGATCGAGCGTGCCGTCCGCGCGCACGCCGATGAAGTCCACCGGCACGCCCTGGGTGGCCAGCGCCCGCGCAAGCGCGAGGTGCCCCGCATGCTCGACCGCGCTGAACACGATACGCGGGCGGCCTGCCTCCCGCGCGGCCGCATGCAGGCCGAGCACGGCGAGATGGTTGGCTTCGGTTGCGCCGCTCGTGAAGATCGCCTCGGACGGCTTGCAGCCCAGCGCGCGTGCGGCGCTCGCCCGCGCCGCGGCGAGCGTGCGCTTTGCCTGCTGCCCGAGCGGATGCTGCGACGAGGCATTGGCCCAGATGTCGGCCATCGTGGCCACCATGGCCTGCACGACTGCAGGCGCGGGCGGCGTCGTCGCGTTGTGGTCGAGGTAGATCATCGCCAGCTCCATGGTTCGCGCTTCAAGGCCAGAACACGCGCGCGGCATCCACGCACAGCACGTCAAGAAGCGCAGGCAAGTCCTCGCTCGCGCACTGCTGCACCCAACGGCGCATTGCATGGTCGCGCGCGTGGAGGTGCCAGAGGCCGTCCGCGCCCCGTGCAAGCCAGGCGATATCGATTACGCCGCCAGCGGGGTCCACGTTGCGCGAGCAGCAGGGGCTTTCGATCCTGTACCCTTCCGGCTCGCGCGTGACCCTCGGATGCACGTAGCGATATCGCACCCGGTTGCGCAATGCGCGCTCGATCTGGCGCAACGTGAAATCCGCCACCGGTGCGGCGCCGGCCAGCACCGGTGGCGGGCCCGGCGGTGCCCTGCGTGCGACATGTGCGCCGCGGCCAGCGCCGGAACCTGGCGTCGTGAGCGTCGTCATGGGTGCACCTCGTCTTCCTCGGGCAGCAGCCCTTCCGGTGCGGGTGCGATCTCATCCTCGGTGCAGCCGATCACCTGCCTGCCGAATTCGACGAGGTACACCGGCTCGCCGGTCTCGACCACCTGCCCCACATTGACGATCCCGCCGAGCATGCCGGCCGTCACGAGACATTCGCCTGCGCCGCGCTCGGGATAGCTGCCGTCGTTGCAAAGGTCGTCCAGCGCGACGACGCGCATGCCCCACGAATAGGCTGGATGGATGGGTTCGATGCTCATCCGGGCACCTCCGCCGTATTGCACGCGGGCGCGGCGTCCCCTGTCCCGCCGCCGAAGCCCGCTTTTTCGTCCGCTTCGTCTCCCGTCTCGCAAACGCCCGAGCCGATCGCACCCAGCGCCGCTGCGCGTTCGCCCAACCCCGCCAGCACGTGCTCTGGCAGGTTGTCGAGCGTGCACAATTCCTTGGCGCGCATACCGACCCGGCACCCGCTTTCGACAAAGTCCACCGCGTAGATATAAAACTGCTGCAGGAACGTGTTGATGCTGACGACGTAGCCGACGTCGCCTCTGTTCACGAGGACCTCACCGATATCCTTGCCGGTATAGGTGCCGTCGTTGCGGATCACCGAGCGGGCGATCACGCGCTCGCCGAAGCCGAAGCGCGGCGGGAATGCGATTTCGATCGTGTCGTCGTCGCGGTTGATGTCACCCATGACGCGCTCCTGCAAAGGGCTGCGCCGCGCTGCCGGGCGTGCCTGCGAAAGGCCTTGCGCCGGTGCGTTGTTCGGCGACTGCGCGCACCTCTTCGTCCGGGTCGGACAGAAGCGGCGCCAGCGCGTGGGGCTGGGCGCGCTGCGCGGCCTCCCAGCGCACGCGCCAGTCGCTGTCGTCGAAATAGCGCGTCACGAGCGCGGGCGGCAGGCGTGTTGCCACGATGCGCCTCACCTCCGCTTGCGCGTCGTCGGCCATGCGCAGCAGCGCGGGCATTTCGATGCGCTCCGCGACGCGCATCCTCACCTCGCGGTCCGCGTCGCTCGCCATCAGTGGCAGCAGTGCCGCAGGCAGGCGACGCGCCACCCATTCGCGCACGCCATAATCGGAGTCCGCGCGCAGACGGGCCAGCGCCGCCGGTTCGAGCCGCTGCGCGACGCGAATCCGCACCTCGCGGTGTGGGTCGCCAGTCATGCGCGCGAGGGACGCCTGCGGCAATCGCAGCGCGATCTGAAGCCGGACGGTTTCGTCGGGATCGTCGATCAGCGCGGGCAGCCTGAATACGTCGGCATGGCGCGCGGCGATCGCGCGCACCTCGAAATAGGGATGATCAAGATGGGCATTGCCCAGTTCGGGGTGCCAGCGGAAGAAGCGGTCGATACGCCGCGCGTACGCGTCCTGCATGCACGCGTGGCCCGGCTCGCACCCTGCCTCCTCGGGGAGCGCTCGCAGCGCGCGATGCTCACAGGCCAGGCAGTCGACCCGCCCGCCTTGCCAGTGAAGCGGCGGGATGTCTCCGGATGGCGCACGCGGCGCGGCGCGGCGCGCGTTCATGGCT
>DATBXG010000157.1:0-2712 GCA_036514415.1 Paraburkholderia sp. | reverse complement strand
TCGCGATTGAATTTTTCTATTTGTTTTGACACACAAATACTTACTGGCTAGTATCGTCCAAACTTTTCTACTAACTCCCTGATTTACGGGCAATTTCTACCGACCAATGCAGCACCGATACCTGACCCAGGCTTGCACGCGCGTCGTCGCCGGGATGTTCATCGGCGTACTGATGGCCGCAGCTCCCGGCGCGTTCGCCGACGAAGTAAGCAGCTTTAACCAGAATGCCTCATTTTCGCCGGGCAGCCCGGCGAATCCGCAGTCCATCCCTGCTGTTCAGAACGCGCTCCAGAATGCCAACCAGGCGGCCCCGACCGAAGGCGGCGCCAAGGCGTTTCTTTCCGGCATGGCCGGCAAGGCCGGCGACGTCGTTGTGGGCGCGCTCAACATGATCGGCGTGCGCTACCGCTGGGGCGGCAACACGCCCGACTCCGGCCTCGACTGCAGCGGCTTCGTGCGCTACGTGTTCCAGGACACGCTCGGCATGTCGCTGCCGCGCCGCGCCGAGGAAATGAGCCGCGTGGGCGAGAAGGTCAGCATGAGCAACCTGAAGCCGGGCGACCTCGTGTTCTTCAACACGATGCGCCGCACGTTCTCGCACGTCGGCATTTACATCGGCGACAACAAGTTCGTGCATTCGCCGTCTACCGGCAGCACGATCCGTGTCGACGACCTCGATGACGGCTACTGGGAAAAGCGCTTCACGGGCGCACGTCGGGTCGAAACGTCGTTCACGCCGGACCAGCAGCAAAGCCTCAAGCGCGTGAGCGCGCAGTTCGAAGGCAACGGCGGCAACTAGGCGCGCGGTTATCGCGAAGCTGCAGTTCTCGTAGCGAACAAAAAGCCTGCTTCTTTCGAAGCAGGCTTTTTCCGTTTGTGCGCCCGCCAAAGGGGCGCCACGGCCTGATGCTCAGGCCGCCACGCGCGCCGCGGCGAGCTTGCGCTCGAGTTCCGGCATGACGCGCGCCGCCGCTTCCTCGCCCGCGAGGATCGCCGCGTTGCGCTGCGTGAAGTCGCTGCTCGACATCGCATTGAGGTTCGGGCGGATCACGACGTCGGCGTACTTTTCGAGTTCGTAGGTCTTGATCGTCTGGCCCATGATCGTGAAGGTCTGCATCAGCACGTCGAACTGGCTCATCGTCGAGGCCGTTTCCGGGCGCGCCGAGATGTCCACGGCGATCACGAAATCGGCACCCATCCTGCGTGCGAACGAGGCTGGCACGGGGCTCACCAGGCCGCCGTCCACGTATTCATGGCCTCCGATCTTCACCGGCTCGAAAATCGACGGGATGCTGCACGACGCGCGCACGGCGGTACCCGTGTTGCCCCGCTGGAACAGAATGGGCTGGCCGGTGCGCAGGTCGGTGGCGACGACGCCGAGCGGCCTCGCCATCTTTTCGATGGGGCGATCATGAAGCGTCGTGTTCAGATAGTTCTGGAGCGCGACGCCCTGCAAGAGGCCGCGCGTGCGAAACGGCATGGCCCAGTCGCTGATCGAGGCTTCGTCCATCGTCAGGGCGAGCTTGTTGATCGCGAAACCGTTCATGCCCGACGCGTACAGGGCTGCCACGACCGAGCCCGCACTCGTGCCGACCACGAAGTCGATCTGCACGTTGCGCGCCTCGAGCGCCTTGATCACGCCGATGTGCGCGAAGCCGCGTGCCGCGCCGCCGCCGAGCGCGAGTCCCACGCGGATCGGGCGCTGCGGCCTGGCAACGGGCGGTGGCGCCGTCGTGGTGGCGGGCGGCGTGACGCTGGCGGTCTGCGTGCCTGCGGTCGTGCAGGCGGCAAGGACGGTGGAGGCGGCCGCAAGCGAAAAGTGGCGGCGGCTCAGCGAGGGCGATGACTGCTTCAAGAAGGTTCTCCATGCGGCCCGCGGTCGTGTTCGACAAAGGAACGGCGCGGTGCCCCGGTCTGCTCGCGCGCGCGGCCGAGTGTCTGTGTTTGCGCGCGCGACGCCGCATCGTGGTGGCGGCGCGCCGACATCATAAGGCAAACGGCGGCGGGTTTAGCGGGCGTGCATGTAACGCGATGTGTCGGCATATGACAACGCGCCCATCGGTTTGCTAGCGCGCGGACCCACGCATGGGGCAAACGCAGCACGCGTGGGGCGCGCCGGATCTTACCCCCGGGCCGAAGCGGTGTGTGGCGGGTATAATCCGGACTCTAATTTTCCCGGATTCCCGTTCGCGCGCGAGGCTGCGTGTCCCGGCGCTCCCGCGCTTCTGGCGCGAGTCGAACGCTGCGAACCCCGCCGCGAACCCCAGTCGTCCGCCGCCGTTGCTGCTTTCACCGCCAGCGCCGCGTGCCGGCCGGCATCGCCTTCGAGTAATCGCCCATGACTACCTCTGTCGTCCGTACCCGCTTCGCGCCGAGCCCGACCGGCTTCATCCACCTCGGCAACATCCGCTCCGCGCTCTATCCGTGGGCGTTCGCGCGCAAAAGCAAGGGCGTCTTCGTCCTGCGGATCGAAGACACCGACCTCGAGCGTTCGACGTCGGAATCGGTCGACGCGATCCTCGAAGGCATGGAATGGCTCGGCCTGAATTTCGACGAAGGCCCGTTCTACCAGATGCAGCGCATGGACCGTTATCGCGAAGTGCTCAAGGAGCTGCAGGAGCAGGGCCTCGTGTACCCGTGCTACATGTCGACGGAAGAACTCGATGCGCTGCGCGAGCGTCAGCGCGCCGCCGGCGAGAAGCCGCGCTACGA
>DATBXG010000156.1:0-3179 GCA_036514415.1 Paraburkholderia sp. | reverse complement strand
CTTGAGAATGTGCAGATCGGTGCCGCAGATCGTCGTTTTCGACATCTTGACGATCGCGTCGCCGGGTCCCTGCAAGGCGGGCATCGGACGCGTTTCGACGGCGAACTTGCCCGGACCGTTGTAGACCAGTGCTTTCATGTTCTCTCCAAGGATGTTCGGAACCACGTCCGGTGTGGCCGTGGCGGTACTGCGCCTGTCTCATGATGAGCGGTGGTGAGGCTGCACAATTGACATCGATCAAGCACTTGCCAGGCTGACAGACGCAATCGCCAAACGTGCGCGAAGCAACACGTCGCGCGCGCTCATGTTTCGAGCACGTATTCGCCGGGCGCCGGCCCGAGCCCGGCTTCCGGCGTGCGCGCCGGCACCTCGCCCGTCGAGCGCTCGCGCAGCCAGTCGCACCAGCAGGTCCACCATGACCCGTCGATGACAGGCGTGTCGCTCACGTACTCGTGGCGGCTGCGGTACGGCGCGTCGGGCTCGCGTGTGGCGCACCGGAAATAGCGCCCGGGGTGACCGGGCTCGGAGACGATGCCGGCGTTGTGGCCGCCCGCCGTGAGCACGAACGTAAGCGCGTTGTGCGTGAGCAGATGCAGCTTGTAAACCGAGCGCCACGGCGAAACGTGATCGCGCTCGGTCCCGACGACGAACATCGGAGCCTCGATGTCCGAGAGCGCGACGGGCTCGCCGTCGACGCAATAGCGCCCGGCTGCGAGATCGTTGTCGAGAAAGAGGTGTGTCAGGTACTCGGTGTGCATGCGGTATGGCATGCGCGTCGTGTCGGCGTTCCACGACATGAGGTCGTTCGTCTTCGTGCGCCGGCCGAGCAGATACTCGCTCATCATGCGGGACCAGATCAGGTCGCGCGCATTGAGCAACTGGAACGCCGCCGACATCTGCGCGCCGTCCAGGTAGCCCTGCCGCCACATCAGCGCATCGAGCGCGGCGAGTTCGCTTGCGTCGATGAACAGGCCGAGTTCCCCGGGCTCGCTGAAATCGGTGAGCGCCGCCAGCAACGTGACGGAGCGCAGCAGGTCGTGCCGCCCGTCTCGTGCGAGCGCCGCCGCGCCGATTGCGAGCAGCGTTCCGCCCAGGCAGTACCCGGCCGCGTGGACCAGCTCGCCACACCGCGCGCGAACCGCTTCGAGCGCCGCAAAGAGGCCGTCGCGCAGGTAGTCGTTGAGGCCGAGATCGCGCGCTTCGGGGCCTGGGTTGCGCCACGATATCGCGAACACCGTGTAGCCCTGTTCGACCAGAAACCGGATCAGCGAGTCACGCGGCTGCAGGTCCAGGATGTAGTACTTCATGATCCACGACGGCACGATCAGGATCGGCTCGCGCGCGACGACAGGCGTCGCGGGCGTGTACTGCAGCAGCTCGCACAGCGCGTTGCGCAAGACGACCCGGCCCGGCGTCACCGCGACGTCGCGCCCCGGAAGCCAGGGCTGCGCCACGCGAGCACGGACGCCGCGCAAGGTGTCGGCCATTGCGTTCGCATCGTCGAGCCAGTTGCGCATGCCCGCAACGAGGTTGGCGCCGCCACTGCGCAACGTGGCCTGCAGCACGTCGGGATTGGTCGCGACGAAATTGCCCGGCGAGCACGCGTCGAGCCACTGGCGCGCCGCGAAACCCACCAGCTCCTCGTGGTGCCGCTCGACGCCCGGCACGCCGCGGGTCGCTTCGCGCCACCAGTGCTGAACCGCCAGAAATGCGTCGCGGTAAACCCAAAAGGGCCAGTTGGACCACGTGGCACCGGCAAAACGGGGATCGGCATTTCCGGCGTGCACCGTCGTCCCGCCTTCATCCGCCTCGTCGGCGGAGGGGGGCAAGCGGACCGGGAGCGCGCTCGCCGCGAGCCACGCGTGCGTCGCCAGATCGAAGCATTTTCCGGGCGAGACCGCGAGGTGCCCGCTCCAGTCAAGCGCGGCCAGCGCGAGCGCGAGCGGCGAGAGGCCGAATGTCGCCGCGGCGAGACTCGCATGGGCCGCCCGGTTCCATTGATCGGCGGGCGCATCGTCCGGCCGGCCGCCCGCTGCGGCACGCGCGGGCGCCCCGCGACGTGTACGGCTCGCATGCAAGGGTTCGACGTCGCTAACGGCGGAATCGGTCATGATGGGCGCACTCCGTTCGATGCGCCGTCCGTGCG
The DNA here is from genome assembly GCA_036514415.1 of Paraburkholderia sp. Lineage (GTDB taxonomy): Bacteria > Pseudomonadota > Gammaproteobacteria > Burkholderiales > Burkholderiaceae > Paraburkholderia. The sequence continues at coordinate 1,033 of DATBXG010000156.1, read as the reverse complement.
CGGTATGGCCCGGCTGCGGCGTCAACCGCATCAATGTGCGTTCGCAGCACGGTCCTTCCATTGATCTGAGTCAAGCATGCGGTGCGGCGCCCGGCGTGAGCGATACGATTACGCGCCCCGCCTCTCGCGCTCGACGGGCGCTGGTCTGCTGAGCCGCGTTGTCTCGAGACCGCCGTGCCGTGGCGCGAGCACGTCGCGCAGCCCTTCTATCTCGCGATGCAGCGAGCTGATTTCCGCATGCAGCGCCTTGATATCCCGATGCATCTCGCGTCTGAGCCGCCGCTCTTCCATGCCGATGAACCAGGCGGCGAGACCGGCAAATGCCAGCGAAAGCATGCCGTAGCCGAGCAGCACGACGAACACGGCAAAAACGCGCGACGCAGGCGTCGTAGGCGCGAAGTCGCCATAGCCGACCGTGGCGCTGCTTTCGAATGCGAGCCACAACCCCTCGGCGTAGGTGTGCACGCGAGGCTCCAGGGCGTAAAACCCCGCGCCGCCAAGCAGCAGAACGATCGCGCCCGCGACTGGCAGCAGCACGAGCCGGTTTGGCTCGAAGTACGCGCGCAGCGCAACGACGATACGCAGCGCGATCATCGCCATGAACGCGAGTCTGAGCGTCCATTCGAGCGAGGACCAGGGATTCGCTCCGCCAATGACGCTCACGAGCGCGCCACAGGCGATCGCCACATCGAAGGCGTTGCGATCCAGATACCGCGCAGGTTTGCGGCATGACCACGCGGTCCGTGCAATGGCGCCCACGCACGCCACCGCCATGCCGCCGTAGAGTGCCCGTGCGGTCAGGAGCATGGAACTCGACGTTGCAAGCAGTTCGAGATAAAAGGCAGGAATCGCAGTCAGGCAACCGGCGAGCAAAACCCAGCGGGCGTGTGACCACGTGTGCAACGCCGCTGCTCCATCGTGCGAATCGACGCCGCCGAGTCCTGCCTTGTGCAAGCTGATACTCATTTGCCGTATCCGTCGTTATGCAAAGACTCGTCGGCCTCGGGGCGCGTTCGCGCTCCGGATCGATTTT
>DATBXG010000155.1:0-3235 GCA_036514415.1 Paraburkholderia sp. | reverse complement strand
AAATCGAGCACATACTGAGCGAAATCCGGCGCAATATCGGCGAGCGACTGGATCACGTGCTCGCCGGCGCGGCCATCAATCGCCGAGAGCATGCGCCGGCCTCTTGCGAGGCGGCTTTCCTGCTGGGCGGCGCTGGCCGTGTTCATCGTTTCGTGCATTCTCGTTCCTTTGCATGGCGTGGGAATAACCTTCGATCTTTTTGTCGAGGACGAGAAGACACGCCTGGAGTTCGGCCACCTGCGCACGCACCGCGTCGCGATGCGTCGCCAGCAATTCGCCACGCTCCCGGTCGGTTGCCGGGCCCGCCGCGCGCAGTTGCGCGTAGCGCAGCATGCCCTGGATCGGCATGCCCGTGGTTTTCAGGCGGCCCAGGAAGCCGATCCAGTCGAGCACCGAGCGGTCGTAAGCGCGCTGGCCCGTCTCGTCGCGCATGGCATAGGGAATCAGCCCAATGCGCTCGTAGTAGCGGATCGTGTGGGCCGAAAGGCCCGTGAGTGCGGCCAGTTCGCCAATCTTCATGCGCTTCTCCTCATCGACGTGAAGGATGTTGAGACTTCGAGTGCACTCCAGGTCAAGCATTTTTTTTGGCGCCCGCGCCGTGCGACGCTCCCTCCTCAGCCATCGCTGCCGCCGAATTTCGCCCGATACGCCGTTGGGCTTGTCAGCGCGATCCGCCTGAAGTGCCGCCGCATCGACTCTTCGGAACCGAAGCCCGAAAGTTCGGCGATACGCGCCATGCCCAGGCGCGGCCGAGACTCCAGCAGATCACGCGCAACGGCCACGCGCTCGCGCAACACCCATTCATACGGCCCCATGCCGGTCGCCTCGCGAAACTGCCGTTGCAGCGAGCGTGGACTCATCGCCGCCTTTGCCGCCAGCGATTCGACACTGTGCGGGCGGCGCGGATTCGCCCGCACCCAATCCATCAGCCGCGCGAGGCGGCTGGCTTCGTCACGCGGCATGGGGCGCGGAACGAATTGCGCCTGACCGCCCTCTCGATGTGGCGCAACCACGAGCCGCTGCGCCACGCGGTTGGCCACTGCGCCGCCATGATCGCGGCGCACGAGATGCAGCAGCATGTCGAGCCCGGCAGCGGACCCCGCCGAAGTCAGAATCTGCCCCTCATCGACATATAGCGCGTACGGCTCCACGCTGACGTTTGGATAGCGCTGTTGCAAACGCTCGGCGTAGCGCCAGTGGGTCGTCACACGCTTGCCGTCAAGCACGCCCGCGGCCGCGAGCACAAATACGCCGGAACAGATCGAGCACAGACGCGCCCCGCGCGCGTAGGCGGCGCGCAGTTTCCTGAGCAGCGGCTCGGGCGGAATCTCGTCCGGATCGCGCCAGCCCGGTATGACGATGGTTTGCGCCCGGTCGAGCATGGCGAGCGTATAAGGAGCCTGCAGCGTGATTCCGCCCGCTGCGCGCAGCGGTCCCCGCTCTCCCGCGCACACCGCGAAGCGATACCACTCGACGCCCAGCTCCGGCCGTTCGAGTGCAAAGAACTCCGTCACGCAGCCGAATTCAAAGGTGCAAAGCCTGTCGTAGGCAAGCGCCGCAACGAGATGTGTGTTCGTTTCGTTCATGGCGCGATGTTACCGGATATTGGCAATCGCGCCGCTGGCACGCGGTGTTGCATGCCTCGCACAATAAGGACTCTCTCTACACGACACTCAGGAGCTACGCTCATGTCACCGGTATCCGCCATTGCTGCTGCCGAAAGCGCTGATGCGCTGGCGCATTTCACTGCATCGTTGCGCTTCGAAACCGACTGCGCCGACGTCCATTCCGCAATCATGGGCACAGAGCCTGCGGGCTTCGTGCTGCTCGACGTGCGCGGCCCTGCGCTCTACGCGAGCGGCCACCTGCCGGGCGCAGTCAACCTCCCGCACGGCAAGATCGTTGCCTCGAAACTCGCCGCTTATCCCGCCGGGACGTTATTCGTGACGTACTGTGCCGGGCCGCATTGCAACGGCGCGACGCGCGGCGCGATCCGCCTCGCGCAGATCGGAAGACCCGTCAAGGTGATGATCGGCGGCGTAACGGGCTGGCTCGACGAAGGCTTCGAGCTGGCCATCGAAGAAACCCCATAGGCACCGCCGGCGCGCGTTCGCGCGATCTCCGCAAGACTCCAGCTGCGGAAATTCGACACGCCGAAATAGCGCAACTTGCCCTGCCGGATCAGATCGCCCGACCCGGTCGTCGCGCTGCGCCGCTCATGGCGGTCCGCTGCCGCCAGCCTTCCCCCAGACCAGCGCCTCCGGGTGCCGCTCGAGATAGTCGGAGAGCGCATTGAGGCTAGCCAGCGTGCGCCGCAATTCGGTCAACGCCTGGTGAACATCGCTCTGCAATGGCGAGCCCTGTTCGAGAATCTCGTTCGCAGAACGAAACGCCTGCTCGGCGGACTCGAGCGTCAAACGCGCTGCAGGCACGAGTTCGGCGTCGAGCCGTTCGAACAAGGCATTCGACTGCTCCAGCGTGGCATCCAGATTGTGCCCGATCGCCTGAAGCGGCATGCGGTCGAGCCGGCGCACGATGTTCGACAACTGGTCCCGAAGCTCTTCGAGCGAGTTGGGCACCGTCGGCAACTCGACCGGCAAGCGTTCCGTATCGACATGGGCCGCGGGTGCATGCGGGAAGACGTCGAGCGCAATGTACTTCTGGCCCGTCAAAAGACTGCCCGTGCGCACCTGCCCACGCAGCCCCTGAACGACGAGTTGGCGCAGCAGAGCCTTGCCCGCCTCTCCCGCGCCATCTCCAAGCGCGTCGCGATAGTGCCGCCCGAGCATGGAGGGGAAAAGGCTCAGCGTGACCAGCATGTCAAAACGGCCGCGTCCGGGTTCGAGATCGATATCGACCGCCGTGACCGTGCCCACTCCGACACCGCGGAATTCGACCGGCGCGCCCACCGACAACCCTCGCACCGATTGCGCGAAGCGCATGCGAACCATGGCGGGCGGCCCTGCGTTCGCGCGCATCGCGTCGGCGTGGGTATCCGCGAGAGGAAAGTCATCGGCGTTCGGGGCAGCGACGGCACTCGCCCTCCCGGGCGGCGTGTCGAACGCCACGCCGCCTGCGAGCAGCGCCGCAGCGGGCGGGGTCTCCAGCCTCATGCCGCCGGAATCGAGCTTGAGTTCGACGCCGCTCGCCTGCCACCAGCGCGTAGCGGACGTGACCAGACGATCGAAAGGTCTCCTTACGAAAACGCCGATTCGAACGTTGCCGCCACTGCGCC